>NZ_JAWPMM010000001.1:3747500-4047500 GCF_033344935.1 Reichenbachiella sp.
CCACGTGCCTATGCCTGTTGGCAATTTGGCCTTAACTTCTATTCGTCCATAAGTCCAATCTCCCTTCCCTCTTGTTACCAATCTAGCCGAGCTGTACTCTTTGGCTCCCATCTTCTCTTTGATCGCCGTAATAATCAAATATCCATCTTCTACTCGAGCATTTTCAAGCCTCTTTTCCGTATAGTATTCCAATTCATTATTTCCCCAACCACATACATTAGGACAACCATCACCAACATCATAACCCCATTTTTTATCATCTGGCAATCCTGTATAATCAAATTCATCTGCCCATACCAGCTCATACCCACTTTGCGCCACTAAGACATTTGAAATACAGACCAGTGTAATTATTCTAATGATGGTGTTCATGGCTAGACTCAGTTTTTAGATTCAAAGGATTGAAGGGCAATGATTGAAGCTCATCTCCTTGCTTGACTTGATAGAAATGATTCATTTTTACATTTTCAAAATTTTGCATGGATCGTTTCTGATCAGGCCAGTATATAGTTACACTGTCAATGCTCACAGCATCACCCAATCCAATTTCAGCCCTTAAGGTATTGGCACCAAATGACCCACCTGTTCCAACATGGTGATAGACCTTCCTTTGTTCCCCTGAAGGCAAGGCAGCGAATACATCAACCTTAGCCCCTATCGCCGACGCATTGGCACTGACTCCTTTCAGATCTAAAGTCAACCAATTGTTTTGAAAGCCCGGGTTTTGAAATAGCATATTTTGGAATACATCACTTTCGGCTGCCCCACCTACTTGATGATAAATGTCCTGATCGCCGTCATTGTCTAAGTCTCCAAAGGCTACCCCATGTCCTTTTTGAATTTGTCCGAACTCACCAACTGAAGTTACATCTGCAAACTCTTTTCCTTTTATATTGAGAAATGCTCGATTGGGAATAGAGGCCCAAATGTTAAACTCACCCGTCCCCAAGTAGAAGTCTGGAAAACCGTCATTATTTAGATCTCCAAAATTGCCTCCCATAGCATAAAGCAACTTATCCAATCCTACCTCTTTGGTGACATCAGTAAATGTCTCGTCTCCATTATTTCTATACAGACGTGGGGTTTCTCCTTTGAATGGCTCTCCTAAATAGTCCTTGGCTACTTCGCTTGCTATCAGATGAGACTCACGATTATCATATCCAATAACCATTATATCTTGCCAGCCATCCTGATCATAATCCCAAAACCACGTCGGGAAACTCATAATAGGTTCGCTAACACCTGCGGAACCCGCTAACTGTTCAAAAACCCAATCATTCGGACTAGTTCCTCCCCTATTGATATAGAGCAAATTGTGTCTACCATAGATAGACAAATACAAATCTGGCCAACCATCATTATTGACATCTCCCCAGGTGGCCCCTTTTACAAATTGATTGATTTCTAACCCTAGCTTTTGCGCCACATCAGTAAATGTGCCATCGCCATTATTCATAAAGAGCTGACAAGGAAAAATGGCCCTTCTGCTAGAAGACTCATTGCCAACGAACAGGTCCAAATATCCATCTAAATTAAAGTCTGCTGCAGCTACAGCTCCAGTGGGTTGCTTTTGAAACAATCCAGCAGATTTGGTTTCGTCAGAGAAGTAGCCTCCTTTATTTATCAATAGCGAATTAGGAATCATACCATTAGTCGTAAGCCAGGCTCCTCGCATCACATAGATATCCGTCCACCCATCATTATTAAAATCGGCATGGATATTATTGAGGCCACCGACTAATCCAGTCAAACCATAATGTTCGGTACTATCAATGAAGCTTCCTTGTCCATTATTAATATAGAGAGTAGACTGTTCGCCCAAACTGTAAGAGGTAGTGAAAATATCTAGCAGACCATCATTATTGAAGTCTTCTATACTTGCTCCACCTGCATGATTGTTTAAATCCACTCCAGTCTCCATACTTATATTAGGGAATACCGGAAATTCCATGTCCGATTCGAAGGCTTCTTGAGGAATAAGATATTGCTCAGGAACATCAGATGGATACTTTCCAACCGCTTGGTAACTCAAATTCAAAAACCATCTGGACTGCATATCAGCTGAATCATACGCAAGCAGGCTTTCATAAACATCTATGGCATTTTCAACAGGAATGGTCTGTCGGTGTACGCCAGCTCCTTTGATTGGCATGATACAAGATTGTCCAGAATGATTTTGAATGCAATTTTCAATTTCTCCTTTACGTAAATATGCCAAGGCTTTTACTTTAAAGAAATCTACGCTTTGGACATTGACTTCATTGAAGCTGTTACCCGCCAAATAACTATCAATTACCTTAATACATTTATCGTTGTCACCTTTTAGCAGCAGCACCAAAATGTAATCCAACCACTGGCCGGATCGCATACTGTAGGGCAATCCTTTTACATTGATCTCCAATTTATGGAGCAGATTGTCAGTAAAATAAGGATAGTTATTGCTTTGTCTCGCATTTTGAGCCAGAGTGTCGAGTTCCATCGCCATATCGATGGTCGATGGCGTCCGTCTGTCAACCTCTTTGTTACACGAAATCAAAAACCATAGCGTACAAACTATGTATGGCAATCTTCTCATTTACTTTCTTGATAAACTACTAAGGGCGCACTGTTAGAAACAAAAGCTGTGGTATACAAGTCCTTGCTTGCAAGCCTCACTATATGCCTAATATCGTAAGGAACATATAGACCTGACTGACTATAACTTACGTAACTGAATCCTCCTTTGCCATTGCCTTCAAATAACCAACCATAGCAAGCATCGTTTCGAGGGGTTTCAATTTCAGAATGGAACTGATTGCCACCAGCCAATATATCCAAATGACCATCGCCATTGAAATCAGCAATCTCCATCGAATTAAAAGAAGAAGTCTGCGCTTCGAAAGGCAATGAATTCATACCGAAATCCCCATTTCCTAGGTTCTCCATATATACACTTGAGAAATCCTGTACTTTGTAGTGCAGGCTATTTTCTAAATGCTGATCTCCATAAATATCTGATAAAGTAGCTTGAGCGAATGCATTGTATTTATTCTTGTATTTTCTGCTAATATCTGGTATCTGTTGAGAACTGCATTGCATACCTCGAACCGGAAATTGCCTTTCGTCCTGATAGTAGCCCAGAACTATATCAATATTTCCATTGGCGTCATAATCATCCACATAGATATCGAAGGTCTCTTCTGGTGTTGCTTGATACTTGTAGTTTGTTCCTAGATTTCCTACTACCAAGTCTTCGTCACCATCTTGATCAAAGTCAGCTTTCTCTACCGTGTTCCACCAACCTACAGTTTCAGACAACCCATAGTCTTCAGTTTGGTTAACAAATGCTCCATTGTCTAAAGTGAAAATAGAAATTGGCATCCATTCACCGACTACTACTAACTTTCCTTCTTTCAACCAAGTTGCGTCTGTCACCATTCCCAATTCATTAAATGCCGGCTGATCAACAAGTTCAAACTTTAACTCACCACTTTCAACCTTGTTTTCTAACAAGTAGCTCGGTACTGGTAAAGGATATTTTCTTGGCAATTGGCGACCACCTATGAACAAATCCATATCTCCGTCAGAATCAAAATCAAAAGGAAGTACCACTCCTCCGCTCACTAGATAGTCTGGCAACGTCTCACTCTTAGTGAATAACCCCTCATTATTGATATAGAGTCTGTCCTTATATACTTGTGAGTTTTCTTCAGCATCGTTACCACCACTAACCACAAACAGATCCAAGTCCTGGTCATTATCCGCATCAAAGAATACAGCTGCTACATCTTCATGAATGCTATCTTCTGACATGAATATAGAAGGCGTAAATGATCCGTCTACCTGTTGTACAAACATTTGACTAGGAATACCCATGGCTCCTCCAATAAACAAGTCCTCCAGTCCATCTTGATTGATATCTCCATTAGCCACCGCTGGACCTAATCTTGACATTCGGTGAGGAAGTAAGATCTGGTAATCAAAATCATCGAAATCGTTCTCTTGATTGACATATTCCGTTAAACCTTCAAGTGAAGCCAATTCAAATACCTGCTTTTTACTCTTAGAAGTAGATTCAGATGAAACTGCATCAGAAGCTTTCATTGTCAATGTCTGATTTGGATTCACGTCAGATAAATGGTTTTTTTTACCATCTGGCCAAACTACTGTTACCTTGTCAATATTATCTATTGTATTCAATCCAAAATGAATCACAGGATCAATTGAAGATTCATACCCTCTGACCAGAAATTGCTCCCGCATATAGGTTTTGGATCCACAGGTCACATAGACTTTTGCGCCTAATCCAAGTGGGTTCTTTTCTGATCCAATCAATTGAACCTTCAAAAAATTACCAATTCCATTCTCTACACTGAAATTTTTGAAAATAGAAGCTGCGGAATCGATATTGTTGACCACTAGCTCGAGATCACCATCGTTGTCTAAATCTGCATATGCCGCACCATTTGAAAAACCTTCGAAACTGATGCCCCATTTGTCATTCGCTTTTTCAAAGTTTTGTCCATCCAAATTTTCAAACATATAGTTGTCAATTTTCTGAGAGGGCAGCATTTCAGTCAATTCTGGAAAAGTTAGTTCTCCAGTTTTGATTTTCATCCTAATATCTAATCGACCCATCCATTTGAAGAAATCTTTGTTGTTAATGTCTTTTCTGGTACCGTTGGTGACATACAAATCCAAAAGCCCATCATTATTATAATCACCAAACAATGGCGCCCAACTCCAGTCTGTTTTGTCAATACCTGACATTTTAGCCACGTCCGAATAAAAAGGAAGGTTGTTTTCTCTGATTCCTTGATTCAACTGCAGAACATTGTACATGTACTGGTAATGAAACCCTGCATTTACGTTTTGCCAAAAGCCATCAATATCCATGCTTGCCATATTGGCTTTTGACCTGAAGTTGTCTGATGGCACCATATCCATCTGCACAAAATCCATTAGACCGTCATTGTTGATATCTGCTGCATCTACGCCCATTCCATAGAATACCGTGTGTTGGGTAGTTTTTTTGATGTGCTCGCTAAACGTGCCATCGCCATTGTTGAAATAGAAGTAGTCCGGGATATTAAAATCATTGGACACATAAATATCCGTTAGATTGTCATTATTGAAATCAGATGCAATTACGCCAGCCGCGAGGCCAAAATTCAAAACTCCTGCATCTTTGGTTACATCTTTGAAGTAGCCGTTTCCATCATTTTGATATAAGTGATCAGAAGATTTTTGGTTAGGCTGCTCCATTTTTCTTTTATATTCGGGAATGAGTGTGTCAAAAGAAGAATTTTCATAGTTGGCAACAAACACATCTATATCGCCGTCTTGGTCATAATCCAAAAAGCAGGTTTGGATGCTTAGTCCGTTATCATTGAGCCCACGACTCTTACCTTCTTCAGCAAATTGTGGTACTCCTTTTTCGTTTACACCTTGATTTACATAAAGAATGTTTTCTGTATTACCCCAAATACCTGCCACAGAAATGTAAATATCTAATAACCCATCTGCGTTGATATCTATCATGGACACTCCATTCATCCAGCGGCTATCTCCTGCCACTCCTGCCGCGTCAGTCACATCAACAAACTTTAGATCGCCTTGATTGAGGTATAGTTTATTACTCACCGCATTTCCTGTGAAGTAGATATCGCTCAAACCATCGTTGTTTACATCTCCAATGGCTACTCCAGCTCCCATATAATAATATCCGAAGTTGAAATAATTGAGTGTATCATTAGGAATTAGCTCATTAGAAAATGTTACACCCGAATTCGATGACAATACAGGTTCAAACACTTTTTCAGTCTCTTGTTCTAGTTCTTGCTTACAACCAAAAACCATGAAGAGCGAAGCCAAAAAAAGAGGCACTAGATTATTTTTTTTCATTACCGTTCAATTTACAAAAATAAAGGCCACCTTTTAAGCTAAAGGTGGCCTTTGAAATTAAGTCATTCTATAGAAACCTGCTTATTAATAACCAGGGTTTTGTGTCATGTTAGTAGCCGCAGCTATATCCGAATTAGGAATAGGAAATAACTGATGCTTAGCAAAGTCAAAGTTATCGCCAAAGTGAGCTGGATCACCACCTTCAAAAGTTGGTGGTACCTGAACACCTAATTCTGCATTGGCAATTGCTTCACCCCATCTGATCAAATCGAAGTATCTATGTCCTTCGAAAGCCAACTCCACAAATCTTTCGTCAATGATGTCTTGCAAAGTCACAGAACCCAAAGCAGCTACGCCTGCTCTAGCTCTCACCTTATTGATGTCGGCCAAAGCTCCAGCATTGTCTCCACTCTGAAGTTTAGCTTCTGCACTCAATAAAAGAACATCAGCATATCTAATCAATCTCCAGTTGGTACCATAGTTCAATTCTTTGGCTACTCCCGGATCCTGATTGGTTTCAGCATCGTAAGATCCATACTTTAATCTGAAAAATTTATTGTAATCCCACCAGGTACTTCCATCAAAATTTGGGTCAGTACTCTTATAGCTAAGGTACTGCTGCTCGGAGAACATAGTAGCATCTCTTCTCTCTGTATCTCCCATATCATTGAAAGCATCCCATAATTTTTCAGAAGGATAGTTGAATCCCCATCCAGCAATCAAACCAAGCTCAGGTGTAGAACCCGCTCTTGCTCCCATCAACTGAACGTGCAAGTTGTTTTCAAACCTAGTTCCCCATGGATAGTTCCAATCGTAAGGAACTTGCGAAGAAAACGAAGCTTCAAGTAAAGACTCATCTCCAAACTCCTGTGCCTCTGTAAAGATATCCGCATAGTTATCAATCAAAGAATACCCAGTTACCAAATCAAATGCAGCAACTGCTTCAGCATATCTTCCTTGATAAAGTAAAACTTTACCTAACAATGCATTCGCCGTACCCTTGGACATTCTAAACTTGTCTGCATCAGAATATTCACTTTTGTGAGGTAAAGCAGCAACAGCATCATTCAAATCAGCCTCAATTTGAGCATAAATCTCTGCCTTTGGCACTCTTGCTTGATTAAACTCTGATGGTTCTAATCCTTTTAATACCAAAGGAATATCTCCAAACTGAGTTACCAATTCTAGATAATAATAAGCTCTAAGTGCTTTAGCTTCACCAATGATTCTCTCTCTCAATGCATTTTCTGGCTCAAGATTTTCGATAATCATATTGGCTCTAAATACACCATAGTAGTTTACCTGCCAAGTTGCTTGAACCGCAGGATTACCGCTATCCCAAGTGTAGTTATCCAACTGCTGGTAACGCGGCTGATCCGTACTACCTCCGCCACCTGCTGTACCTTCATCAGAAGGCAAAGTTTTGATTAAAGTAGGGCTCGCCCAGTCAAACAAGTTGTCTGCAGTAAGCATATCATAGGTTGCTACGATAGCCAACTGTGCGTCATCATCTGTAGCGTAAAATGTCTCAATAGACGACACTCCGTTTACATCTTGTTCCAATTGATCAGAACATGCGGCGAGTATACCAGCTACAAGTGCAGCCCCAACTCCTAATATTGCTATTTTATTTTTCATGTCTTAAATATTTTTATATTAAAACTGTAGCGTTAAACCAGTTACGAATGTCTTTGGCACAGGATAAGATCCTCTGTCAATACCCAAACTGTTTGCATTGTTACTTCCACCGATTTCAGGATCAAATCCTTTGTAATCTGTGAATGTGAAGAAGTTGTCCAATGAAACGTATAGTCTTAATTTGCTAATTCCTGCTTTATCCAAAATTGAGCTTGGCAAGTTGTACCCCAACTGAACCTGTCTGATTTTGAAGAAAGAACCATCAAATACCATCATATCACTTGTATATGCTTGTCCAGCTACTCCAGCTCTAAACCAGCTGTTGGTAGAACCTTCACCTGTCCATCTGTCTGTGTAGAAGAAATCTGGCTTGTTATTTTGAATTCTATCTGTTCTGTTGAATCCCATAATCACTTCGTTACCAAATGATCCCTGAGCAAAGATTTTGAAATCAAAGCCTTTGTAGTCCAATTTGATCGTAGTACCGATAGAAAAATCAGGATGTGGAGAACCAATTTGAACAAAATCGCTTGGAGTAATAGACCCATCGCCATCTGTATCCACAATTACCGGATCACCTGGAGCTGGAGTATATCCACTCGTTACTTCAGCTGTATAGGCATCAATCTCTGCTTGATTCTGGAAAATACCATTTGTCTGATATCCTCTGAAGTACCAGATGGGAAATCCTTCTTGCATAGCCGTAGCAGAGTTCCAATCGATACCTACGTCAGCTCCAGCCTCGAACTCCTTGTTAGGATCAACAAACGTTGCTTCGTTTTTGATTGAAGTGAAGTTCATAGTGATGTCATACTTGAAATCACCCTTCTGCTCCTTGTAGCCCAATTCTATTTCAAGACCTTTGTTACTTACCTCACCTGAATTTACAAAACCAGCTGGGTTTCCTACAAATGCAGGAGGACTACCAATTACCAAAAGGTCCTTGGTTGTTTTCCAGAAGTAATCAGCAGACACTGTCAATCGATCTTCGAAGAAACCTAAGTCTAATCCGATATCTGTTTGTTCTGAAGTTTCCCAAGTCAAATTAGGGTTAGCCAATTGTGTAGGTTCTGCTCCAGTTAAGAAGTTTCCAGTAGCATCAGCATAGATAAATCCTGCACTAACTGTTGCCAAGGAAGCACCTGCTCCTGCATTTGTTACAGAAGACAAACTACCATTCTGTCCCCAAGAAGCTCTCAATTTCAAGAAGTTCATTGGCCCAGCAGAGAAGAAGTCTTCACTAGACAATACCCAACCTGCAGAAACTGATGGGAAGTATCCCCAACGGTTATCTTTAGATAATACTGAAGAACCATCCGCTCTCATGGTTGCAGATAATAGATATTTCTCCTTATAGTTATAAGTCACTCTACCAAAGTAAGAGTTTAATGTATTTGTATTTCTGTTACCTTGTGCATTAGTGTTTTGAATACGGTTTGGTACTGCATCTAAATATGCCAACTGAGGAATCGCATTCAACAAGGTAGTTCCGTTTCCAGTCATGTATCCATTCTCTGTAGAAAAGAAAGAAGTACCTCCCAATATATTCACATTATGATCTCCAAACTTCTTAGTGTAAGAAGCGAAATTCTCCCATTGGTAGTTGAAGTAATCACTATAAGTATCAGATACTCTTGCACTCTCCGTATCTCTATCATTAAAGAACCATGATTCTTGCCAATAGTGATTGTAGTAATTACCAGAAATCAACCCTAATCTTGAGGTAATTTCCAAGCCTTCAATCGGTGTGATTGTCACGGCAGTAGCACCTTGAAATACAGTAGCGTTAAATCCACCATGGATCTGTGCCATTTTACCTATAGGGTTAGAGTTTTCCCCATCAACTAATGTAGAAATACCCCAGTAGTTACCGTTTTCGTCAGTCTTATAATTTTGTTCTCCATAATGATTGATTACCCAAGGTGGAATTCCATTATCATAAGTCACAGGAACTGCAGGGTCCATCACAATACCACTTTGTACAATACCTCCGAACTCCGTATTCTCTTGAATAGACTGTCTTTCGAACTTAGCAAAAGAATAATTACTTGAGATTTTCGCCCAGTCATTTACTTGATGACTGATATTAAATCTCAATCCATATCTATTGATAGAGGCATCTTCCCCTCCAACGATACCTTCTTGATCCAAGAAGTATCCACCGATCATATACTTAGTATCTTCATTACCTCCTGAGAATGTCAAAGCATGCCTTTGCTGTGGAGCCGTATCGAAGATTTCATCTTTCCAGTTGGTTCCGACTGAAGGCACCTGCTCGTCTGCTCTTCTATTGATTCCCGCTTCTGCATTATACTCATCATATTGCGCAAGATTCATTACCTCAAGTGGAGTGTTTTCGTTTTGAATTCCAAATTGGAAATCATAAGAAATTTTCCCTGGTCCTTCTTCACCTTTCTTTGTAGTTACATACACTACACCGTTAGCGCCTTCGGCACCATAGATTGCCGCAGAGGCCGCATCTTTCAATACTTCGATACCTTCGATTTCAAATGGGTCCAACCAATTGATATCTGGAACTCTCATACCGTCAACAATATAAAGTGGAGAAGTAGATCCATTAGATCCAGCACCTCTAATCTTAATATTGTATCCAGCTCCTGGAGAACCTGAGGTAGGAACTACTTCCACACCTGCCATTCTTCCTTGCAAGGCCTGATCTACAGATCCTGCAGAGAAGTTAGCTAAGTCTTCAGCTTTCACACTTGAAATGGCAGCTGTCAAGACGCTCTTCTTTTGAGAACCGTATCCAACAACTACAATTTCTTCCAACGAAGTAACGTCATCCACCATACTCACATCGATAGTCGATCTACCTCCCACGGTTACTTCTTGTGGCTTCATACCGATGAAAGAATAAACTAAAACATCTTCATCTGAAGTCACAGAGATTTTATAATCACCGTCGAGGTTTGTTACTGTACCAGTAGCGGTACCTTTGATTAATACACTTACACCAGGAAGTGTTTCTCCTGTGGTGGCGGAAGAAATTTTTCCAGAAACCACCTTGTTCTGTGCCTGAACACTAAAAGAAGCAAGTGTCAGCAGCATCAGCAACATGGGCATCAGGCCTCTTAGCCCAACACTATATATTTTTATTTTATGCATGTCTTTTAATTTTTTGATTTGAAATAGCTACCAATTACTTGATCTCAATTGAAGCATCCTTGTCTCCTTCTTCCTGCTCTCCTGTTAACACAGGGAATCGCTTGATGGCAGCTGTTCCGTCTTCGTTGACATCATAGTTGCCTGCAGCATCTACCTCTAGATAGAATAGTTTATAATTCCCTGCGCTTGCAACAAATTTCGTTGTGCCAGCACCCTCACCATCAAAATCAGCGGGTGATTCTGGTGTAAACTGAGAATTGTATGGTAACCAAATCCAGTGAACGGTAGAACCAACTTCTTCTGCAACAGTCACAACATCAACCACTCTAGGCTCATCTACAGGATCATTTTCTGTAGCCGTCAAAGTAAATGCTGTAGGTGCAGTGTTATCCACTGCTACATTAAACATGCTTGTTGCAGGATCCCAAAGGGCATCATTACTTGCTATATCAATTACAGTAGACTGATCTAAAGTCGCTGTAAAAGAACCGTCGCCATCTGCTGTATTTGTCCAGGTAGTATACCATACTGAAGCATCATCTTCAGATTGTGAAAGCAGCAATAATGTATCCGCTCCAGCAGAACCAGCATCGTAATCAAGTGCTAACTTCATTGAATCTTTCACTGCTCTTATCGCTTCACTTGCAGAAACCATGAATTTCACTGAACCACCTTTATTAACAACGGTAACTCCATCAGCATTTTCAAATTTGGCTAGAGGCTTTACGTTGTCTACGGCGTGAAGATCTACTCTTAGCGTATCAGTAACACCTCCGCCATAGTCGGCAGCTGCAGTCACATTCAACATGCGTCCTTGTAACTGGCCATTACCGGTTCCTCCAGTGATAGTAGCTATGAACTGTGTCATTCCACTTCCTGAGACTTCAGCAAAATTAGAAGTAATAGTACCAGCCGTGAAATCACCTTCGAATGCCAAAGTAGGTGCGGAAGCTAAAGGTCCAGCAAATGTCAGAGTAACCGTTTCGCTTCCTCCATTATTTACACTTGCATTACTAAAGGCCACTCCACCTTCTTCTAGAAGTGCAGCCTCTACTCCATTAATAGTAATGGCTCTAGCTCCTTCTAATCCATTTCCAGAAGCATTAACTGTTGCTGTACCTACAGCACCAAAAGTAACCTCAGCTGTAAGACCATCTGTAGCACCTAAAGTAGCATTACCAGTCACAGACCATGAAACACTTCCACCAGCCTCACTAGCCGTAAAAGTTTGAGTGGACATCGGTGTAACACCTGAAGGTCCATCTATGTAGAGCACATCGCCTACATTGTTTTGTCCTGATTCATCATCTTCGCATGCTACTGTAATGAACAGTAGCAGCGCTGATGATAAAATCACTTTGGACAGACCGCTTAGCCTGCCCCTCATTTGTCTAAGTTTTATCATGCCTTTCAATTTTTTGATTTTAGTGAATAGTTTTAATAAAAATTGAGTCTCAAACTTCCTCAATCTATACCCTTCTTGCGTTGGGCATTTGTCACAAAGGCGGATGGTAATTATTTCAAATAGCGTTTAAACACTCTAAACAGCCATTTTATGATGTTTTTTCTTCGGTGTCGCTTGCGTATTCCGAAGGATTTACCCCGAACTGTTTTTTGAAGCAATCCCTGAAATACTGTAGGTCATTAAACCCTACCTGATAGGTGATCTCCGATATAGTCAGTTGATTCTGACGAATAAGCTGTGCTGCTCTTTTTAATCTTATAGACCTAACAAACTCATTGGCAGACTGACCAATCAAACCTTTCAGCTTTCTATATAACTGCATTCGGCTTAGTCCTAGTTCCCGACCGAGGTCGTCTACATAAAATTCTGAGTTGGATATATTGTCCTCTACGATCTTTACAGCCTTTTTAATAAAGTCTTCATCGCGGGAAGCAATCTTAACATTGGTCGGCTCTATGTTGAGTGTTTTCCTATTGACAATATTGTTTTTGATATGGTCATGAATATTAAGCACATTTCTCACACGGAGAGCCAATAGCTTAGGATTGAATGGTTTGGTGATATAATAATCTGCGCCTTTTTCAAATCCTTCCAGTGCGCTATCATTAGAGGCTTTGGCAGTAAGTAAAATCACAGGAATATGACTGGTCTTGGTGTCGTTTTTTACTTTTTTACAAACCTCGAAACCGTCCAAACCAGGCATCATAATATCTGAAATGATCAAATCAGGAATACGCTCTAATGCCAACTCAGAACCATCCATACCATTGTCAGCTTCAATGACCCGGTAATCGGGCTCCAATATTTGCTTGATATACCCTCGGATATCATTGTTATCTTCGATAACTAATATCAATGGCTGCTTTTCTTGATCCTCTAAACTTTCCAGGCTTTCAGTCAATGGCTGTGCATTGGCCTGTTGATCCGACTTGAAAAGCTCCTGATTTTCGTATTTGAATTCACTATCCACATTAGAAAAGTCCTCTGGATTCAAATGATCTGTTCCTTTTTTGAGATGGACGATAAATACCGAACCTTCGTTCTCTTTACTTTCCAGTTCAATTTCTCCTCTGTGTAGCTCTACCAGTTCCTTAGTCAAAGAAAGGCCAATACCAGTTCCTTTGCTTTTTTTGTTCTTAGCGTCTCTTACTCTATAGTATCGATTGAAAATATATTCCATCTCATCTTCAGGAATTCCAATCCCATCGTCTTTTACTATTAGGGTCACTTTGTCTTTAGACTCCACCAACTCAAACTCTACATGTCCAAATTCAGCAGTATATTTAAATGCATTTGACAATAAGTTGACTACAATTTTTTCTAATTTCTCTCGATCGAAAAATAATGCGATTTCCTTCTTAGGTACAGTCACTTTATAGCTGATATTCTTTCTTGCCGCAAAGGATGAAAAAGAATGGATCACAGGCTTTAGAAATTTGGTCACGTCTTGCTCTACTGCTTCCAGTCGCATTTTGCCGGATTCGAGTTTCGATAATTCGAGTAATTGATTAATCAAATTGAGTAAACTCTCAGCATTTCTAATCATCATACTTACCTGCTCTTTGATACTACTGAACTCTGCATTTTCATACATGGCTTTCAGTGGCCCCAAAATAAGCGTGAGTGGTGAACGAAATTCGTGAGAGATATTGGCAAAGAAACTCGACTTCATTTCGTCTAGCTCCTGCATTTTAGAAAGCTCCATGTGCTCCACATGCAACTGAGTTTGCAATCTTTCACGATTGACAATAGTCTGAATCCCCCATACCAATAACGCGGTAACAATGACTATATATAAGGAGTACGCCCAGTAAGTATTGTACCAAGCTGGAGAAATAACAATTTCAACAGCGGCTTCATGACTGCTCCATATACCGTCGTTGTTGGTGCCTTTAACTTTAAAGACATAATACCCGGGAGGCACATTAGTATAATAGGCTTCTCTCCTATTTCCCACATTTTGCCATCCCTCATCATAATTGACCAATTGGTAGGCATATTCATTTTTGGATGTCTGAGAAAAACTAAGTGCGGCAAATTCAAAACTGAAATCGTTTTGGTCATAATTCAGACTGATCTTTTTAGTCTTCCTGATATTCTTTTGAAGAGGAGAGTTATCACCCACTTTCACAGATTGATTGTATAGTTTAAAATCACTAAAAAATACCGGAGGCTCATAGGTATTCTTTTTGATTTGGTCTGGTTTGAATCGATTGAAGCCGTCTACACCTCCGAATAACATTTCACCAGAGCTTAGTGTATAACTTGAATTTTTAAAAAACTCCATGCCTTGCAATCCATCCGCTTTGGTATAGTTCTGAACTTCGCCGGATTCCGTATTGTATTTCGAAAGTCCTCTATTTGAACTCACCCAAATGTTCTTTTCTTCGTCCTGCTCTATCCCATAGATCACCTCGTTTGGCAACCCTTGCTTCTTTCCAATTTTTGTAAACTCTTCTGATTTGGGGTTTAATTGATCCAGCCCCGAGAAAGTACCTACCCATATTATACCGTCATCATCCTGCATCAAGGAAATCACTGTATTACTAGAAATTCCCTTTTCATTCTTTTCATCAACCATATATCGTTTGAAACTGTATTGCCCATTCGTCTCAAACATTTGATTCAATCCCCCTCCTTCAGTACCAATCCAAAGTGTACCATTTCTATCTTCCAAAAGAGCTCGTACATAGTTAGAGCTAATACTATGTGGGTTATCAGGGTCATGGTTAAAACCAATGAAAGACCGATCTACCGGGTCGTAGGCAAACAGCCCATCCCTAAAAGCACTGAACCAAATCCTTCCCTTCTTGTCTTCATGTATGGCAAATACATTTTCGAACCCTCGACTCTCATTTAGTGGGTGCGCCAAATCAAATTTCTCAAACTTGTCCGATCCTTTTCTTTTTAGGTTGATTCCTCCATCCCAAGTTCCGATCCATAGATTCTCGTTGCTATCAAGTAGTAAAGAAAGGATAGCGTCCTTAGAAATGGGATTCGCTTTATTTTTGGTGGTATAGGACTTAAAAGTGTTCTTTTTTACATTCCAATAATTGAGTCCTCCTCCATCGGTGCCAACCCACACATTGTATAATTTGTCTTCCACAAAACAGCTCACTGCATTGTTGCTCAAAGAATTAGAAAAATGTGGATTATGTTGAAAGTGTTCAAACTTGCTTGCATTCCTATCTATTTTAAAAATCCCTTTGTTAAACGTTCCTACCCATATTATACCAGTATTATCCTGGTAAAGACTCCAAATCGAGTTGTTTTGCAAGGAGTACTCTCGTCGAGGATCAAACGTGTACAATATGGAATTTCCGGTCTCAAGGCTAACCACATTCAACCCCCCATTTTCTGTGCCTATCCAAAGCTGATTATTGTCGTCTTCTAAGATGGAAAGTATAACTCTTGTACCTGTCTTTCCTAATTCATTATCCAGTTGTTGGTGGTGAAACATGAATCTTCCGGTTTCATGGTAAACCAATTTGTCCAAGCCACCATGAGTACCTAGCCATATATCACCATTCTTGGTCTTATATAACTTTCTAATAATGTTGGAAGCTATCGACTCCGGTTTGTCCTTGTCATGCTTGTATACAATAAACCGTTGGCTATTTGGGTCAAACAGGTTTATTCCTCCTCCCCAGGTGGATATCCATAAGTTTCCAACATTATCCTTAACAATACCTGTAATATGATTGGCTGAAATACTGAAAGGGTCATCCAGATTTTTTTGATAGGATTTTATCTCACCTGTGGTCCTATTATAATAGTGTAGGCCATACTTTTCTGTGCCAAACCACAAATTTTTAAATTCATCCTCTAAAAATGTTTTGACACTAGCCTTCCTCAAATATTCCGGCATGCCTTTGACTTTAAACTTTCGGAAAGAATCGAGATCTTCATCATAAAGACAGATACCCCCCCCCATGGTACCCACCCAAAGTTGATTATCAGAATCTTCATATACCAAGCGGATATAGTCATTGCTAAGACTTGTACTGTCGAACTCATCGTATTCGTAGGTGATCATATTGACTCCGTCGTAACGGTTCAACCCATTTCGTGTACCTATCCACAAAAAACCATTATGATCCTGAACGATAGAAGCCACTGTGTTTTGTGACAACTCCTGTTTTATAGAAATGAATTTGCTTCCTCTATTTTGTGCCAAACAAGCAAAGCTGTGCCAAACAAGCACCCAGACTAGTAACTTATATATTCTCATACCGCTCACATTAATAAGTGTAAATATTTCAATAAAATTTTACACCAGCCTACCCCTGATACAATTACCCATGCTCATTGATAGATATGCCTAGCGATCTAGGGGATAAATAAATGAGTTTTGTATAGTGACTCATTTCATCACTTTTTAATTACATATTTCGAATCAATGAAGCTTATTCAATATAAAAAATATATCGCTGCTATTCTAGCACTTGGCATTATTTACGCTTGCAAGCCAACTAAAGAAACAAGCAGCCAAAAAGACTCTCAAGTCCTGGAGCTCATGAGCAAGATGTCTGTCGAGCAGAAAGTCGGGCAAATGACTCAGATCACGCTTGGTAAATTTCATGAAGATGGTGAGTTGAAAATAGACCTACTGAGAGAAGCCATTATCGATAAAAACGTAGGATCGATTTTGAATACAAATGGCAGCCCATTGACAGTTACACAATGGCACGAACTCCTGACTGCGATCCAAGACATCGCAACAAAAGAAACAGAACTGAAGATTCCTATCCTTTATGGGATTGACGCCATCCATGGTACCTCCTATACGAAAGGCTCTACGCTATTCCCTCATAATATCGGTATGGCTGCTGCTAGAAATGCTGATTTGGTAGCCGAATCTGCCAAAATCACAGGAATGGAAGTTCGAGCTTCAGGTATCCGCTGGAACTTTGACCCTACGTTGGGTATTGGTCGTCAGCCTTTGTGGTCAAGATTTGAGGAGACTTTTGGCGAAGATGTATATCTGACTTCAACACTTGGCGGATCAGCCATCAAAGCCTACGAAGAAGACGGATTGAAAAACATTACGGCGGTAGCCAGCTGTATGAAGCACTTTATTGGCTACTCCACCCCACAAAGTGGTAAAGACCGAACACCAGCTTACATCCCAGATATTCAGTTGAGAGAATATTACTTACCTCCATTCGAGGCAGCTGTAGCCAATGGTACTTCCACTGTGATGATCAACTCCGGAGAAGTGAACGGCGTACCAGTGCATGCCAGCAAATATTACCTCCAAGACATTTTAAGAGGAGAACTTGGTTTCGAAGGACTGGCTGTATCTGACTGGGAAGACATTATCCGATTGCATATTCGTCATCAAGTGGCTGCGACACCAAAAGAAGCCGTGAAACTAGCCGTGAATGCCGGTGTAGACATGAGCATGGTGCCATTGGATTACTCGTTTTACAACTATCTGATAGAGTTAGTAAACGAAGGTGAAGTAAGCCAAGAGCGACTGGATGAGGCCGTATACAGAATCTTGAAACTCAAATTCGACCTTGGGCTATTCGACAATTCCTATCCTGAAGAAGCGGCCATTGCCAACTTTGGTAAAGCGGAATATGCAGAAGTCGCATTGAATGCTGCCCTGGAATCAATCACACTGCTCAAAAACGAAGACAACATTTTGCCTTTGAGCAAAAACGCTAAAGTACTACTAACTGGACCTGGCGCGAACAATATAGGTGCGCTACACGGCTCATGGTCATATACTTGGCAAGGAGATGCAGAAGCAGCTTACAATGAAGGCACCCTCACGTTGAAGGATGCGATGATCGAAAAAATTGGAGTGAGCAACGTCATCACCAATGCAGTGGCCGATTACAACGATGCGACCAACACCAATGCCACTTTCGTGAAAAATAATGCTTCGAAAGCTGATGTGATTGTATTGGCCATAGGCGAAAAAGCTTATGCGGAGTCTCCGGGAGGCATCGATGATTTAACCCTGGACGAGAATCAGCTACAGCTTGTAGAAGCAGCCGTAACTACCGGCAAACCTGTCGTATTACTATTGGCACAAGGTCGCCCTCGCGTGATTTCATCCATTGAGCCAGGCGTAAAGGGTGTATTGAACCTCTATAGACCTGCCAGCCAAGGTGCTATAGCTACTATGGAGATCTTGTTTGGTGATTACAATCCAAATGGTCGTTTGCCATTTACCTATCCAAAAAATACAGGTGATATCGTGCTTTACGATCGCAAGCACTCTGAGAACTACAAAGAATCTGAACCAGATACTTATGGTTTGGGTGGGTTCTCACCACAGTGGGCTTTTGGTCATGGCTTGAGTTATACCACATTTAGCTACAGCGATTTGAAGCTAGATCAAAATACAATCAATACCAATGGAACGATCAACGCTACTGTGACTGTAAGCAACACAGGAGATAAAGATGGCAAGGTTGCAGTAGAACTATATGTAACCGATCTATATGCTTCTGTAACTCCAGGAGAGAAAAGATTAAAGAAATTTAAGAAGGTAGAGATCAAGTCAGGGACTTCTACACAAGTAGATTTTCAACTAGCTGTGGCTGATCTATCATTCATCAATCAGAATAGCGAGAGAGTGACTGAAGAAGGTGAATTCACCTTGATGATCGGAGATCAGCAAGAAAATTTCTTTTATAAGAAATAAAGGTCTTTATACCGTTCACGGTGTCGCCTCGAGAGGGGCGGCATCTATTTTTTATACCCGATAACCCAAATGCTCGACTTAGAACTATTAGATATAGCTGTCATTAGTGTCTACTTTGTTGGCATCTTCTGGATTGCCATCCGAGTAGCCAAAAAGAGTAAAAATGGCGATGACTCCAAAGGTTATTTCCTTGGCGGAAAAGACATGGGCTGGTTTGTGATCGGTGCTTCCCTTTTCGCTTCCAATATTGGCTCTGAGCATTTGATCGGACTGGCTGGAACCGCTGCCAGTAGCGGCGTGGCTGTGGCTCAATTCGAATTACTCGCAGGCGTTGTGCTTTTACTTTTAGGATGGGTATTTGTACCCTTCTACATTCGTAGTGGCGTATTCACTATGCCAGAGTTTCTGGAGAAACGGTATTCAAAAAACACAAGAGCCTATCTCTCTGTCATTTCGATCGTAGCATATATCCTGACTAAAATATCTGTAACCATTGCAGCCGGTGGTATTATTTTCCAAGCCATGGGCATGGACTTCTGGACTGGTGCTGTTGCTATAGTAGTAATCACTGGTGTTTATACTACAATTGGAGGTTTGAAGGCCGTGATCTATACTGACATGATACAGATGTTTGTCTTGATTGCAGGCTCCTTAGTTGTGACATTTGTTGGACTTTACCATTTGGGTGGCTGGACGGCATTTACAGCAGGACTAGACGCCAGCTACTTTAGCTTATGGAAACCAATTTCCAATCCAGATTTTCCATGGACAGGAATCATCTTTGGTGCCCCTATTTTGGGCGTGTGGTATTGGTGTACTGATCAATATATCGTACAGCGAGTCCTTGCCGCCAAAAACATTCAACAAGCAAGAAAAGGCAGCATATTTGGTGGATACCTCAAGATGTTGCCACTTCTTATCTTCGTTATCCCTGGGGTCATTGCTTTGGCTTTGAGCCAAAAAGGAGAACTACTTCTCAATACCCCAGATGACGCTTTGCCTATGCTGATCAAAGTACTCTTGCCGGTAGGTTTGAAAGGACTAGTGATCGCAGGATTGCTTGCCGCACTGATGAGTTCACTGTCTTCTGTATTCAATTCTTGTTCTACCATATTTACACTGGATATTTACAAAAAAATCAAACCAGAATCTACAGAAAAGCACTTGGTGTTAGTAGGCAGAATTGCGACAGTAGGTCTTGTGTTTTTTGGACTACTTTGGGTGCAGTTTATCGATAATATATCAGATCAACTGTTCAAATACTTGCAGAGTGTGCAGGCTTACATTTCACCTCCGATTGCGGCAGTATTCTTGCTAGGTATCTTCTTCAAACGTCTCAACTCCAAAGGAGCCATGGCTTCTATGATCACAGGGTTTGTATTAGGAATTGCACGGCTAGTGGGTGAAGTAAACAAGACCGACTTGCAAGGCGCTTTTTTCTACTTTTGCGACATCAACTTTCTACACTTCGCCATCTTCTTGTTTGTGATTTGTGTGGCGGTATTGATCTTGGTTAGTCTACTGACCAATAGCCCCGACTATGCTCAGATCGAAGGGGTAACCTTTCACAAAATGTCCATGGTTGATACACGACAGGATTTGATTCTTTCAGGAATTCTGGTTTGCATTTTGGCTTCTATATGGATTTATTTTAGTTAGGGTTTTATAATTGACAGTAGAAGTCCGAAGGGGATTGCCACACTACGAGTTCCGCTGGCGCATACCTCTACGTTCGCAATGACGAGGGGTTCCGGGGAGGCTTAGCTAATCAAACTTTTACGACGCGACAATTTCAATTTGATGAGAGTCCTACTGCCGTATCAAACGACGTCGGAATTTACACTTTGGGCATGCAACAGTCCCCCGTACATGCCCATTAGTGTGAATAGTATGCTTTAATCAAGTTTGACATAAGTCTCTCTAATGATTCGATCTACACCTAGCGCCTCAATTTTTTCTTTGCCTTCTTGAATCAACGTATCTCCTTTGATGGTCAATTCAAATTCGAAGGTATTGCCTTCCCATTGCCTGGCCGTACAGTATTCCAAATTTTCAATATAGTGCCCGTCCATGTAGCTATAAGAACCACTACCCGAACCATACTTGATATTCAAACTGTCCGTGCCTTTAGTCAGATCGTGTTGGAAAAAGGCGAAGTAATTTTGGTTGATCATCTTGATCCCTTTCATGCCAATGGTATAATCTGTGAATACCGTATCCTCGCCGGTAATATTTTCAGCAGATAACAATTGCCAAGTGCCCTCAATAGGACTTCTTTCATTAGAAACACTTTTCTGCTCTGGTGTGCAAGCACCCAGAGCAATGAAAAGTACAAAAACAAAACATCTCATTTATTTCGTGATTAAGGTTTGCATGGCGCGAGCCGGAATCGTGATTTCGACTGCGTCCATTCCGATATACATTTTATAAGTAATAGCCTCGTCTAGAGGATTCATCACCACAGTTGCTAAACTACCATCTTCGTTCAAAAAAGACGTACTCAAGAGCTGACTTCTGCTACTGGCTGTACTCACTCGCGAAGCTTCAGGTTTGATGTACTTCGAAAAGTGACCAATATAGTAGTAAGTAGGCGTGTATATCAGTTCGCCCGTTCCAGTATCCGCATGTATCGGTGCAAAACAAAAATTACCCACATGGTTAGGTCCTCCCGTTTCATCCAAGAGGATATTCCAATCGGTCCACCCTACCGTGCCTTGGTTGAAATCATTGATCATCGAGCGGCCATATCTTTCGGCATTAGGCCAATATTGATATTTGGCAGCGTCAAATCGTTCATTGCAGCCTTCTGTGAATAATAAGTTCTTAGTTGGGAAATTTTCGTTGACCATTCTTAGATTTCCGAAGTTTGGATCAGCTCCTGTCCAGGTTTCGTACCAATGAAATCCAATGCCCCAAGCATATTTGGCTGCTTCTGGATCACCGAAAATCGTATTGGCTCTGTTGACAATTAAATCACGGTTATGATCCCACACCACAATATTTTTGTCACCCAAACCTTCTTTTTCCATGATTGGACCCAAGTGATCTCTTAAGAAATCTCTCTCGTCTTCGGCTGAATAAATACAAGACTCCCAAGTCTGTGTAGCCATCGGTTCGTTTTGAATAGATATACCCCAGATCGGCATGCCTTCCGCTTCGTAAGCCTTAATAAACTTGGTATAATAAGTGGCCCAAGCATCACGATATTCTGGAAGCAGTTTTCCTCCTTGAAGCATGTGCTCTTTCCCTTTCATAAAAGCCGGTGGGCTCCATGGCGTCGCATACAGCATCAGCTCTCCTCCAGCTGCCTCTATAGCTCTTTTGATCATTGGGATCTTGAATTCACGATCGTGTTTGATATCAAAAGTTTTCAGCTCTTTGTCTCCTTCTTCAACATACGTATAGCTGCCACTACTAAAATCACAGCTGTGAATATTCGTTCTCGAAAGCGAATAACCTATGCCCGACTCTTCGTTGTAATAGGCTTCCAGCAGTTCTTCCTGTTTTTCTGGTGAGAGTTTGGCGAAAGTCTCAGCCGAGGCATCAGTAATCGCCCCACCTATCCCTAGCATTTTCTGAAAGGTTTTGTCTGGGTTTACGAAAATCGACCATTCAGTTTCTTTAGGTTGTTCTGCCTTTGCAAACGAAGCTTTAGCTGTCTCCGTGAGTCTCAAGTCGGAATCCTGAGCCGTTGTGACAATGATCACTTCTTTGTCTGCTACGGAAAATTTAGCAGGCGCTACTGAAGCTTCCATGGTTTGAACTTCTTGCTTGGGCTGACAAGCAAATGCGGCTAAGGTCAGTACTATACTTAATATTTTCCGATTCATGATCGTGATTTTTTACTAATTGAAATTTTGATCTTTTTAGAAATGTCGTTGGATGCATTGCCAACATACAGGTAGTAATCGCCTGGCTCTACAACCCACTCTGCTTTTGATTCATCATAATAGGCGAGGTCTGCTACATTGATAGCTACCGATCCCGATTGGCTTACGTCTGCCGCGATATTCAGTTTTTGATAACCTTTTAGTTCTTTTAATGCTCTTGGCACTTTTGATTTGACCTTACCCACATACACTTGCACCACTTCAGCACCAGTGAGTGGTCCGTCGTTTTTGACATCGTATGAAACGGTAATACTCTCGTTGGCCGCATACACCGATTGATCCGCTTGGATATTCGAAATAGTGAAATCTGTATAACTCAATCCATAACCAAAGGCGAACTGAGGCGCTATTTTCTTCGTTTCGTGCCAACGATAGCCCACTAGGATATCCTCTTTATATTCTTGCATGATGCTATCCCCTGGATAGGAAATCTCACCAAAGGCGTGAGCGCCATTGTCCTCCAGTTTTTTAGGAAATGAAAAAGGCAATTTGCCAGATGGATTTACATCACCAGATACCACATCGGCTAGTGCCTGTCCAGTCATCGATCCTAAGTACCAAGCCTGAATCAAACCTTTGGCTTTTGGCAACCATGGCATGGCTACAGCATTGCCACTGACCATCACTACACCTAAGTTTTTATTCACGGCGTACAACTCATCAATAAGCTCTTCCTGACCGAAAGGCAGATTGTAGATCTTTCTATCGCCACCTTCACAATCTTGGTGATGGTTTTTATTCAGTCCGCCTACAAACAATACCACATCAGCTTCTTGTGCCACTTTTATGGCAATAGCTTTCAAGGAATCTGCGTCATAGGGAGAAGGATTGACCCGAGCATAGGCTGGTGCTCCTGAGGCATAGCCCATGGCATACATGATCTTTGCGTTTTTGTATCTGGCTTGAATACCCTCTAATGGTGAAACCTCAAACTGCGGTTTCAATTCAGAAGATCCACCCCCACGGGTCATCATGCGTGTGGCGTTTTCTCCAATGACCGCAATCGTGAAATTAGCTTCATCTTTGATTGGAAAAATATCCTCTTTGTTTTTCAATAACACAATACCCTCTTGAGCTACTTTTCTGGCTACTTCATGATGAGCAGTCGTATTTACACTACCCAAGGGACGATTAGGATTTAGGCTGGTTCTATAGATGAGTCTTAATATTCTTCGGACTTTATCATCTACTACAGACTCTTCTACTTCTTTGTTTTCGATTATCTCCAAAAAGGGTCCTGCGAGGTAATAGTTTTCATAGGCATTTACTTTCGAATAGGTCAACCCGTTAGTACCGGTGCCCATTTCAATATCCAGACCATAGAGCGCCGATTCTTTGGTGTCATGAGCTCCTCCCCAATCGGTCACTACCACACCATCGAAGCCCCAGTCTTTCTTCAGAATTTGATTGAGCAAAATCTCGTTGTGGCAGCAGTGTTGACCTCGGAACTGATTGTAAGCGCCCATAATTGACCAAGCCTCGCCTTCTTCTACAGCAGCCTTGAAAGCAGGTAAATAGATTTCGTAAAGCGCTCGATCACTCACTTCTACATTGATATGATCTCTCCACAATTCCTGATTGTTGAGCGCATAGTGCTTGACACATGCCGCGACACCATTCTTCTGCACGCCTTGAATATAGGGTACCACCAATCTGGACGCCAAATAGGGGTCTTCTCCCATGTACTCGAAATTTCTACCGTTCATAGGTGTACGATAGATATTGACACCTGGGCCTAATAGAATATCTTTTTCTCTATAACGAGCCTCCTCACCTACTGCCATGCCATAGGCATAAGACAAAGAATCATTGAAGGTTGCTGCCAAACAGGTCAGCGCTGGAAATGCCGTTATAGAATCGTTGGTCCAACCGGCATACGCCCAGCTGTCCCAGCTGATTTCGGCACGTACACCGTGCGGTCCATCCGACATCCAGACTTCTGGTATCCCTAATCGAGGTACACCCGGTGAACTAAACTTGCTTTGTGCATGACACATCGCTACTTTCTCTTTGAGTGTAAGTAAAGGAAGGATGCTGTCTATCTTAGATTCGATCTGTTGATCAGTGTATTGCCCTTGGGCACTACCAAACACTAGGGCTAGCAGAGATGCAATTATTACTCGCTTCATTGATTCTATTTAGATTATTAAAATTTCAATAATCTAAATTAGGTGTAATTGCCACCTATGAGGCACTAGCAATATTTCAAAAGGGGTGGGTGGATTTTACAATGACTTCGAATTCGCTCTAAATGAGCATTATTAATAAAAATATTAAAGAGGTTACTCGAAGTCCTCTTTAAATGCTGCAACAAAAAACCAGATAAGCTTCCTCATCTGGTTTGTATTTTTAAGAACAAGTGTTCTACTTATTTCAATAAAGTCTGCTTTCTATCTGGCCCTACAGATACGATGTCAATCGGCAACCCCACATGGTTTTCGATAAACTCTACATAAGCTTTCAATGAAGCAGGAAGGTCATCATAAGAAGATACCTCAGTCAAATCCTCAGACCATCCTTCGAATGATTCGTAAACCGGAGTAACGGTTCCATCATTCAAGTCATAAGGTAATTGATCAGTCAAGTTGCCTTCTGCATCCTTATATGACGTACATACCTGAATAGTTTCAAACCCAGACAATACATCAGCTTTCATCATGTATAGACGTGTAGCACCATTCACCATGATCGCATATTTCAATGCTGGTAAATCCAACCATCCACATCTTCTTGGACGACCAGTAGTCGCACCAAATTCTCCGCCATTCTTTCTTAGCAATTCACCTGTTTCGTCGTGAAGTTCGGTAGGGAATGGTCCGCTACCCACTCTGGTACAGTATGCTTTGAATACACCGAAAATATCTCCGATCTTATTCACTGCTACGCCTAGTCCGGTACAAGCAGCTGCCGTAGTTGTATTGGAGCTAGTTACAAATGGATAGCTACCAAAATCGATATCCAATAATGAACCTTGCGCCCCTTCGGCCAAGATAGATTGGCCATCAGCCAATTTCTTGTTCAAATGGTATTCACTATCGATCAATTGGAAAGTCTTCAAGAACTCTACTCCTTCCAAGAAGGCAGTTTCTAATTCTTCCAACTCAAATTGGAAATCGTATCTAGATAGGATATCTAAGTGACGCTGCTTCAATGCTTTGTATTTCGCATCGAAATCTGGACTCATGATATCTCCCGCTCTCAAGCCTACCCTTGAAATTTTATCTTCGTAAGTCGGGCCGATGCCTTTTAGCGTCGATCCAATTTTCTTGTCACCCTTGGCATTTTCATACGCACCATCGAGAATTCTGTGTGTTGGTAAAATCAACTGCACCTTCTTTGAGATCAACAGACTGTTTTTGTCGTAATTTTCAAATTTTTCTAGTGCCAAAATTTCTTTCTTGAAAATCGCTGGATCCAGCACCACGCCATTACCAATTACATTTTCAGCGCCTTTATGGAAAATACCAGATGGAATCTGGTGCAATACATGTTTGGTGTCGCCAAATTTCAATGTGTGACCTGCATTAGGTCCACCCTGGAATCGCGCAATTACATTATATTTTGGAGTGAGATAATCTACAATTTTACCTTTTCCTTCATCTCCCCATTGAAGTCCAAGCAATACATCTACAGACATGTGGTAATTATTTATTTAGTTCTTCTTTCGCTTCGACTATACTATCCACGATGGTGAATATGGCATTGAGCTTAGTGATAGCCAATAGTTTCTTTACATGTTCGGATGGGTTCACAATCACCACTTCACCGCCTTTATTTCTAAACTTGGTCAGGATTGTGATCAAAACACCAATGCCGCTACTGTTGATGTATCTCACATCTGAGATATCAACCGCGCATTTGATGATGTTGTTGCTTAACGAGTCATTTACGGCTTCAATGATTTCCGGGCCATTCTCCTCTCCAATGAGGTCGCCTTCGAAATTAATGAACACCAAGTCACCTTCGTGATTTATTTTATAATTCATAGGGTGAGTATTATTTACTTTTTGTCAGATTTTTCTTTAGCAAAGAAATACAACGAATGATGGGTAATGTCTATATCAAACATATCCTCTAGCGTTTGTTTGATATTTTGAATTCGTGGATCGCAAAACTCTAATACCTTTCCGCTATCCGCCATCAAAATGTGATCGTGCTGCCTGAAACCATAAGACTTCTCGTATTGCGCCAGGTTTTGACCAAACTGATGTCTAGTCACCAAATTACATTCCACCAACAAGTCCAAAGAATTGTACACTGTCGCACGGCTTACTCGATAGTTTTTGTTCTTCATACTGATGTACAAAGTCTCCACATCAAAATGCCCGGATTTGCTATAAATCTCTTCCAGAATCGCATAGCGTTCTGGTGTTTTACGTAAGGCCTTAGATTCAAGGAACTCGGTAAAAATATTTTTCACCTCTTCGTAAATCTTGGTCTTAGGGTCGATATGATGTTTTATTTCGCTCAATATTCGAACTTTCTAAAGCACGGTTGTTTTTCCGCGGGCAAATATAGCCTATTAAAGATATTATTTGTCATATAAATCAAAGCGACTCACACTTTCTATGCCTTCCACTTTTTTCAGCTTATCCAGCATGGTATTGAGGTGGCTGGTATCATCTACATACACAGAAATATTTCCCTCAAATATGCCGTGATCTGTGTCAATGGTCAGCGAACGCATATTCACTTTCAAATCGGTAGAAATGATAGAAGTAATATCATTGACCATCCCTATTCTATCCGTACCAATCACTTTTATTCCGGCCAGGAATGCGATTTGCTGCTGAGAGGTCCACTTGGCTTTGATGATTCGATAACCATAGTTAGACATGAGCTCAGTCGCATTCGGACAAGATGTTCTATGTATCTTGATTCCTTCACTTACCGTTACAAAACCAAAAACGTCATCGCCAGGGATAGGTTTACAACAATTGGCAAATTTGTAGTCCACCACATCCATATCCTCTCCGATGAGCAGCATATCTGCCGTACCGGTATTATGCACCTGTTTGATCGTCTTTTTGACTTCCTCAGGCCCATCCAGCATGCGCTTGTGCTTTTTAGGAGATTCCTTCTTGATCTCACTAATTTTCTTGATGTCCTTCGAATCAATTTTTCCTGAACCCACAGCAAAGAAAAAATCCAATGGACTCTTCGAGCCAAAATAGGCAACCAATCGATTGATGGTGTCATTGTTCAAGGTCAGCTTAATCTGCTTGAGCTTCCTGATTACAATTTCTTTACCTTCGAAAGCGGCCTTTTTCTTCTCTTCTTTTAGAAAATCCTTGATGCCTGACTTAGCCTTCGAACTCACGACAAACCTCAACCAATCCTCCTTCGGTTTTTGTTTGGATGAAGTCAGAATTTCAACTTGATCCCCATTTTTGAGTTTGGTGTTGATCGGTACTAGCTTATGGTTGATCTTGGCACCTATACAATTCGCACCAACCTCTGAATGGACATCAAATGCAAAATCTAATGCAGTCGAACCATTAGGCAGCGTAATCAACTTACCCATGGGGGTAAAAGCGTAGACTTCTTCTAAAAAGAGATTTGATCGGAAGTCATCCACAAATTCAATCGCAGAGATGTCATTTTGCTCGAGGGACTCACGCACACGATTGATCCACATATCCAAAGCCGATTCGTTTTCCTTGGCAGAACCATCTTTGTACTTCCAATGAGCTGCATAGCCCTTTTCGGCAATGTCGTCCATTCGGCGGGTACGGATTTGAACTTCCACCCATTGGCCTTTTTTAGTCATCACAGTGGTGTGGAGCGACTCATAGCCATTGGCTTTCGGAATACTAACCCAATCTCTCAGTCGGTCTGGGTTCGGCTGATAAAAATCGGTTACTATCGAGTATACGTGCCAACAAGCCGCTTTTTCTTTTTCTAAATCTGTATCGATAATAATCCGAATTGCGAATAGGTCGAAGACCTCCTCAAAAGGGATGTCTTGCTTTTTCATCTTCTGCGCTATAGAATAGATCGACTTGGTTCGTCCTTTTACTTCTACAGCATATCCTTGATCATTAATTGACTTCTGTATGGGTCTAATAAAATTCCTGATGAATTTATTTCGATCATCTTTGGACTCTTCTATTTTTTCAGCAATGCCGTTGTAATCGTCGGCCTCACGATACTTCATAGACAAGTCTTCGAGCTCAGTCTTGATGGCATAGAGTCCTAATCGATGAGCCAACGGCGCATATAAATAGAAAGTCTCGGATGCAATTTTGAGTTGCTTGTGGCGGGGCATACTTTCTAGCGTCCGCATGTTGTGCAATCGATCTGCCAGCTTGATGAGGATCACCCGTGTATCGCTGGACAAAGTGAGTAGCATCTTTCGGAAATTCTCGGCTTGCTCTGAAACGCTCTGTCCAGGCACCCCTGAGATCTTGGTCAGACCATCTATAATTCGCATGATCTTTGGACCAAACTCGCGTCTGATATCCTCCAACTCCCAATCTGTGTCTTCTACTACATCATGCAGTAAGGCTGATATGATTGAGGTGGTACCTAGTCCGATCTCGTTGACACAAATATCTGCCACTTCCAGAGGGTGATAGATATACGGTTCTCCAGATTTTCTACGCATATCCTTATGCGCTTCCACCGAGATATAGAATGCCTTCTTTATTTCTTTGGCATCATTATCCTTTAGAAATGGCTTGGCATGTCGAAGTAATTTTCGATAGCGACGAATAATCTCTTTCTTCTCTTCTTCTTCGTCAATTACCATTGTTGTTTCCATATATCAACCACTGTTTTATGGTATACTAATCTCCTAGCAAAGTTACGCTCAAACCCTCTCATTTTCGAGATAGAAAAAAACAAAAAATATTTCCAATCACCTATTGCCTAATTGAATTATCTTCCTAGCTTTGCACTTCCAAAAATTTCACACATGCGGATGTGGCGAAATTGGTAGACGCACTAGACTTAGGATCTAGCGCCGCGAGGCATGGGGGTTCGAGTCCCTCCATCCGCACAAATAATCACCCTCTTTCCTGTAATTGCTCAGGCTAGAGGGTTTTTAATTTTTTGAATTCATACCATAAAAGATCACGATTTTGGACATTCAATTAGATCAAATTTCGAAAACAGAGGCTCTTATTAAAATTAATTTAAAGGAGGCTGATTATCAACCCAAAGTTGAAGAAAAACTAAAGGAGTACAGCAAGAAGGCTCAGATCAAAGGATTCCGTCCTGGGAAAGTTCCTCAAAGTCTGATCACCAAAATGTACGGCAAGTCTATCCTAGTAGAGGAAATCAACCAAATGGTTTCTCACAAAGTGATGGATTACATCAAAGAGAATGACCTCCAAATCTTAGGAGATCCACTTCCAAACGCTGAGAAAGCTGCTGAAATGGATTGGGAAAATGGTAAGGACTTCGACTTTGAATATGAAATTGGTATCGCACCTGAATTTGATTTGAAGGTAGACAGCAAATTAAAAGTAGATACTTTCTCTATCAAGATCGAAGACAAATTGATCGATGAGACGGTAACTAACCTTCAAAAACAATTCGGTGAAACTACCAACCCTGATGTATCTGAAAGTGGCGATTCTCTATATGGAGAAATCGTAATTGAAGGAGACGACGAAAACGCTGCTGGAACGCTACTGGATTTCGATCACGTAGACAAGAAAGTTCAGAAAGACATGGTCGGCAAGAAAGCTGGCGATGTGATCGAGTTTGACCCTGCGAAAGCAATCAAAAACGAAGATCAAAGAAATGCATTCTTAGCTACCAACCAAGGTTTGACTGGTAAGATCAAATTCGAAGTAAAAAAGGTAAACAGAACAGCACCAGCAGAAATAAACCAAGACATGTTCGACAAGACTTTTGGCAAAGATGCTGTGAAGTCTGAAGAAGAATTCAGAGAGAAAATCAAAGTTTCGATTAGTGAAAACTATGTAAAAGAAACTGAAGGATACACTGAATTAAAAATCAGAGATAAATTCATCGAGAAAACGAAGATCGAATTACCTGATACTTTCTTGAAAAAGTGGTTGGAGCTTTCTAACAAAAACAATTTGACCAAAGAGCAAATTGATCAAGACTATCCACTGTATGCGAATGACCTAAAATGGTCATTGATCAAAAACAAAATCTCAAAAGACAATGAGATCAAAGTAGAGCATGAGGAAGTAGTAGAAGAAGCGAAGAACATGATCAGAGTTCAGTTTGGCTCTATGGGCATGTCTGAAGCGATGGAACAAAACATCGATTCATTTGCTGACAACTACTTAAAAGGCGAAGAAGGTCAGAACTACATGAAATTGAACGAAAAAGTTTTCAATGACAAAGTGATGGCTTATATCAAAGAAAATATCTCGATCAAGGCTAAAGAAGTAACAGCCGACGAATACAGAGAAAAAGCTTAAGAATAATACCTTGTTTTATAAAAACCTGTCTAGTCATCTTTTAAGGTGGTAGGCAGGTTTTTCTTTTTTTAAGAAGTTTAAAAAGTCCTGGCTTGTGTCTTCACAAGCCATATCATGAGAAACTATGGTTCGTGAAGACACGAAACCAAAGCAGTGTTTGAAATATAAGAGAAGGTAGTGCATAAAACACATAAACTTTTACCTTCGTGCTCCGTCTTTATGCAAAGCCCTTTGTATTATGGACTTTTTTAGTTTTTTTGTACTTGTATATAACACCTATTAGTAATGGATAAAAAAGAATTCAGAGATTTCGCCGTAAAAGGCCAAAACATAAATGGAAACACGTTTGATCAATACACCGGTCATATCGAAAATATGACACGTGCGGTGATCGAAGAGCGTCCAACGAACTTCCGTGAGATTGACGTATTTTCAAGATTGATCATGGATAGAATCATCTTCCTAGGCATGGGTGTAGATGACAACATTGCCAACATCATCACTGCCCAGTTGTTGTTTTTAGAGTCTGTTGATGCGAAGAAAGACATCTTACTCTATGTAAATAGCCCAGGCGGATCTGTGTATGCTGGACTAGGTATCTACGACACGATGAACTATGTGAATCCAGATGTAAATACGATCTGTACTGGATTGGCAGCTTCTATGGGAGCCGTATTACTAGCAGGTGGTGCCGCTGGAAAAAGAGCCGCATTGCCGCACTCAAGAATTATGATTCACCAGCCAATGGCAGGTATGCAAGGACAGGCTTCTGACATGGAAATTTCATTGAAGCAGACGCTTTCTGTAAAGAAAGATCTATATGACATCCTGGCGAAGCACAGTGGCAAGACCTACGATCAAATCGAAAAAGACTCAGATCGTGACTATTGGATGAAAGCTTCTGAGGCCAAGAAATATGGTCTGATCGACGAAGTATTGGAACGAAAAGCTGACGATTAATCGTTATCTTTGGGAAATTTTAAAAAAACAGAGGATATGGCTCAAGTAACCTGTTCATTTTGCGGAAGGAATAAGAAAGATGTTGATTTGATGATTTCAGGGATACATGCTCACATTTGTGACAAATGTATCGCACAAGCCAATCAAATTTTGAATGAGGAATCGAATACCAAGAGCAATCTTGATACGCCGAATTTCAACCTCATCAAGCCTATTGAAATGAAAGAACACCTCGACCAATTTGTGATTGGTCAGGACGAAGCTAAGCGAGTGATCTCTGTAGCGGTGTACAACCACTACAAGAGATTGTCTCAGCCTGCCGAAGACGATGAGGTGACGATTGAAAAATCAAATATTGTAATGGTGGGAGAAACCGGAACAGGTAAAACTTACCTGGCTCGATCACTCGCCAAAATCCTTCAAGTACCTTTTTGTATTGCTGATGCCACTGTACTCACGGAAGCTGGATATGTAGGTGAAGATGTAGAAAGCATCTTAACCAGACTTCTCCAGGCTGCTGATTATGATGTAGAAGCCGCAGAACGAGGTATTGTCTACATTGATGAGTTGGATAAGATTTCTCGTAAGTCGGACAATCCATCCATCACCAGAGACGTGAGTGGAGAAGGTGTGCAGCAGGCGCTATTGAAGCTATTGGAAGGTACTTCTGTGAATGTACCGCCACAAGGCGGACGTAAGCATCCAGATCAGAAGATGATTTCTGTAAATACAGAAAACATTCTATTTATCTGTGGTGGAGCATTTGATGGAATCACTAGAAACATTGCGAATCGTTTGAATACGCGTCCATTAGGTTTCAACAACAAGAAAACTGATACGTACGGCGAAGTAAACAAGGACAATTTGCTGCAATACATCACGGCAATGGATTTGAAAAGCTTCGGCTTGATTCCTGAGTTGATTGGTCGTCTACCAGTTTTGACACACTTGAATCCGCTGGATGACAAAGCACTTCGTCAGATATTGACTGAGCCTAAGAATGCGCTAGTAAAGCAGTATTCGAAGCTGTTTGATATGGAAGGCATAGAGATCGAATTCAAGAAAGGCGCTTTGGACTATGTAGTAGAAAAAGCTTTGGAATTCAAGCTTGGTGCACGTGGTCTGCGCTCGATTTGCGAGGCTATCATCAACGATGCCATGTTCGAACTACCTTCTCAGAAAGATGCTAAGAAGCTTGTAGTAACGAGAGCTTATGCCGAAGAGAAATTCGAAAAATCTAAGTTGAATAAGTTGAGAGTAGCGGGGTAAACAAATCTGTCATTGCCCGGCACTTGTAGAGTGTTATTCAAGTAGATTCAGCTCAAAAATATCAAAGCCCATCTCGATAGCTATCGGGATGGGTTTTTCATTTTTGATTTCGCTTCAAAAAAACCACTCATTAAATAAAACTTCAGAGTGGAAACGGCCTGGATAGGGCGCGTGGTTCTAAAGTTATTTAAAGGCAGTGAAGATAGCGAGCCGACTCCAAAAAGCCAATCCGAAAGTCATATCCGTGAGGGGAGCGATCAGTCTAGCAGTGAAAATTCCAAACCCTCGAAAGACCATGCACACCTATCTGATGTTATGAGCCTTTACTTTCCGATTTGACATTTGATAAGTTGCTTCTGTATAGAATCCAACTTTAGTTCAAGTTCATTGATTCTCAGGTTCATGGACTCTTTTTGTTCACGGGCATCAGTGTAGTTCATATTTGCAAGTATTGTTTGCTTTTCAGCTTCACTCGCCTTAATGTTAGCGAGTACAATAAAAAAGACACAAATGAGTGTTAAAATGCCTGTAATTAAGTTTCGTTTCATAGTTGATAGAATTTCGTATTGTGAAGATTTTGTAGATAGGAATATGAAACCCAAGATTAAAGTTGATAATCTTCCATATTCCAGAGCACCTATCGAATGAGCAATTACAAATTGTAATACGGCTAAGGTTTTGAGTAGTTCCAGTATTGACCATTTGTTGGACTTATTCCAAAAACGTAAAAAGTAAAATGAAGCAGCGAGAATTGAAGTGAAAATTGTTCCGACAAATACTAAGTTGAAGTTCTTCCATGGCAAGAAATCAAGGAGTTGGCAAAGAGGTATGAGACTTATTGAAATGGCCGATGCCAGTAAAAATTGTTTGTTCTTATTTTTTATAACAAATGCTAAAAAGATTGTTCCTGATAGGAGTAATTGGTTAAAAACGAATTCTGGAAACTCGGTTCTGGAAACTTCTCTTAATGCTAGCATAAGTAGAACAAAAAGTAGAAATAGGAGCAGTTGGTATTTTTCGGAAACTCTCATTTATGGCTCATAACATTTGTAAGTGACCAGTGCACTTTATACGCACTGCAACAATACCGTGATTTATATTTTTTTGATTTCCTAAAAAGAGCTGCTACTCAAGGATAGGACATTTTTGAATGAGATCAAATGGACTTGATCAAAATCAGCTATCAATAAATGAGTGGATTTCTCCGCTGTGCTACGAAATGACAAAACGCAGAAGAAGGCCGCAAGAGATTGCCACGTCGCTCCTTTGCCTATCGGCAAAGCATGCTTCTCGCAATGACGTGAGCGAGTGAGTGTACAAGAAGTTCATACCAGAGTCAAACTTAAGTACGTCTTTGCGAGGCCTACGATTCGATGGTAATCGAATGCACAACGTTGCTATCTTAATGTTTGATTAAGGACACTTTTTCACCTCCTTGCCGCACCTGTTGCGGCATCTCTCGGAAATTACAGCAGCAGTTATTTCCAGCAGATCGCGCAACAGGTGCGCGAAAGCTGTACGCTCATAGCAGAGCACCAGGATCACTTCCCTCTTAGACCAAACGTAACCTTTTACCAAATCCTCTCGTCTTGTGTTTTAGTTGTTTTACAAATAGGTAAATAATGAAATACGCATTAGGTGAATTCGAAGAGATTGTATTGCTACTAGTAGCTGCACAACACGATGAGGCTTATGGCTTGTCCATAACCAAAGCCATTGAAGAAAAACTAGAGCGATCCGTCACGCTCAGTAGTGTGCACACGGCCCTTTACCGACTAGAAGAAAAGGGTTATGTCCAATCTCAAATTGGGGGCAGTAGTACGGCACGCGGAGGGAGAAGAAAAAGGCTATTTACCATTACCGCCACAGGAAAATCTGCTTTACAGGAATCGCGGGCTTCAAGGAATCTGCTTTGGGATATGATATCAAACGTTGTCATAGAATGAAAAAAGATCATAAACCGCCTAAATGGGCAGATCGATTTTTCAGCTGGTATTGTCAGAATGAGCTGGCGGAATCTATTCTTGGCGATTTGCACGAATGGTTCGAGGATCAAGTAGACCAGAAAGGTCTCTTCCGAGCACGACTTCTTTATTGGGTCAACGTGCTGAAATTCATCAACAAATTCACACTCAAAAGAAAAAACCCATACACCACACTCAACAGCACTCCAATGATTAAAAATTATCTACTAGTGGCCATCAGAGGCTTAAGCAAAAACAAAGTATTCGCCAGCATCAATATGATTGGCCTCGCCCTCGGTCTGGCTAGCTGCTTCCTCATATTCTCCTTCGTAAAAAAGGAGCTGACCTTCGATCTATTTCACAGCAAAGCCGACAATATCTATCGGGTAACGAATCGCTTCGAGCGCCCCAATCGCACCAACCTTTGGGCACGCACCCCACCTGCCCTTGCCCCTGCCATCCGAGCAAATTTCTCTGGTGTAGAGCGAACCACCCGACTGCGTTACACGGATGACGTGCTGTATACGGTGAACGATCGATCCTTCTACCAAGGCAATGGGTTTTATGCAGATTCACTTTTTCTTGAAATGTTTGATTTTCCTCTGATAGTGGGCGACCGAAGCACAGCGCTAGACGAGCCTGGAAACATAGTATTGACAGCATCCATCGCCAAAAAATTCTTTGGTGATCAAGACCCAATGGGGCAGCTCATTACTTTAGAAAACGAAACTACATTAAAGGTGACCGGCATATTAAAACCTATACCTACAGACTCACATATTACCTTTGATCTGCTCATTTCATTTCCTACCTATGTGGTACCTGACGGATATCTAGCCGATCTTAATAGTTGGGGCTGGGCAGGATTTTGGACGTATGTTGAGTTGTCAAACCAGACCAACCTGACTACGCTACAAGCTCAAATTGCCGAGCTTTATAAAGCCAATTATCAAAATTCCACTGATGTTGAGATAGAAGTATTTCTACAGCCCCTGAAGGACCTATATCTAGGTTCGTCAAACTATTCTAACATTGGGGAGTCTATCAGAGTCGGCAATCGTTCTACCATATTGGGGTTGAGCGTTGTGGTATTCCTGATTCTCCTAGTGGCCAGTTGCAATTTCATGAATTTATCCACCGCCATGTCTTTACGACGTGGCAAGGAGATCGGAATCAGAAAGGTACTGGGCGCAGTCAGATCCCGAGTATCCAAACAGTTTTTGATTGAATCAGTCATGATCAGTTTGTTTAGCCTGGGATTGGCCTTAGTCATTCTTCTGCTTTTTGGTCCTTATTTCAACCAGTTGTTTACGTTGGAACTAGAATTTTCAAATGTTGAAATATTACAATCACTTCCCATTTTCGTCCTTGGTACGATTATCATTGGTCTGATAGCTGGTATTTATCCCTCCTTTGTCTTGGCGGCGTTTAGTCCGATTTTGGCTCTTAAAGGTTATCAAATCAGTTTCAATTCTGGTGCCTGGCTCAGAAAAAGTCTGATTGTTTTTCAGTTTGTGATCGCATTGAGTCTTATTATTTTCACAGTCATCGTAGCCTCACAGATTGAATACATTCAAACCAAATCGCTCGGGTTTGATCGAGAAAATTTGGTTAAACTTCGAATAGGTACCGAAGAAGGTCACTACGAGACACTGCGTAATAGATTGCTGGCCAATTCAAGAGTCACGGGACTAACCAAGCACAGCCATGCCTTCGACGGTTCGGCCTCTAGCGGGCCTGCATGGCTCAAAGGCCAATCCAGCAATGATGCACATCAGCTATCCTACTATCAGACGGAACATGATTTTCTCCAAGTCACCGGCGTGAAACTATTGGAAGGTCGATTTTTCTCCAAAGACTTTGCTACAGACGAAGAAACAGGCTTGGTCCTTAATCAGTCTGCCGTGACCGAGTTGGGGCTTGCTGACCCGATTGGTCAAAAAGTGAACTTTCATAATCGTGAACGAATAGTGGTTGGCGTTGTTGAGGATTTTCATTTTGGCTCATTGCACACGCCTATTGGACCTATGGGAATCGTCATGCCATTTGTGAATTTGGAGCAAGTTTTAATCAAAGTACAGGGTAGTAATTTGAGACAAACCATGTTGTCATTGGAAAGTGATTGGCACGCAGTGGCAGGTGATCTACCTTTTGAAGCCAGTTTTGTAGAAGATGGCATTCGTGCCATGTATGAAAAAGAAGAAAAGATCGCCACGTTGATTTCTTCTGCCTCTACGCTGGCTGTGATATTGGCCTGCTTAGGCCTTTACGCCCTGGTCGCCTTTTCCATTCAAAACAGACTCAAAGAAATAGGCATTCGAAAAGCATTAGGTGCACCCTTAAATCAGTTGGTCATGCTACTGGCTAAGAAGTACATACTCCTAATTCTGATTGCTAACGTGATTGCCTGGCCCATCACCTATTTTTTAGCGGCAGAATGGTTAGGCAACTTTGCCTATCGCATTTCGATAGCTCCAGCCCTTTTTGTAGGTTCAGGGATTGCATTATTTCTAATCGCCATGGTTACCATCGCTTATCAACTCGTAAAGGCTTCACTGGTAAGCCCTGTTAAATATTTGAGGAGTGAGTGATAGGGCTTAGTTTTTCAGTGGATATTTCTGATTCAAGTACCTTCTGAGGAAAATAGTCGTGGCATACTCGTCCAGCAGTACTTGGTTATAATCTCCTGATTCGCTTTTCTTCAGCAGGTAGTCCCAGCCACTGTCTTTGGCAAATTTTATATACTTCGCTATGATGTAATCATCGGACAATTCATCGTTTGGCCCCACATAGCCAAGATCAAGAAAAATCTGGCCCAGAATTTGGTAAACCTCTGATTTATTCGCCTGATCCCAGATCAAATTGATGGTACGTCCACGGAATTTTTCGGAGATAATTCTCAGCTTGATGACATTAGAATAGAAGACCTTATCCAAGGTAGTCAGCTCTGTATTCGTATTGCTCTGAGACACTTTACAGGTGTCAAGAATAGCTTTCAACTGATCTCTTTCCTTGGACAATCTTTGTATCTCAACTGTATTTTTTTGTTCATTGACTAGTACCTCTTCTAGTTTAGCTACTTTTTGATCCAATTCAGATTTAATCGGCCAATCCACTACTTTCGTGCCCAGCTGATCGATGATAGTTTCAGTCTGACAAGTGAAATCAATCTGCTTGTAGGTGAATATTACAGCAGAGACTACTTCCAAAATTAGACCTGCAAATAGCGCATTCAGATGCCTAGGTTGAATGGATTTGATGACACCAGTTATTCCAAGAAAAGTTAGGATGGCAGTAATCGAAAAAATGCCAATAAAGACGTAAAAAACTATATTAAGTTGGTCGGTTCCCATGATAGGTATTGATGATTGATTGACTGATCCCTAAAGATAGTAGGAAAGCTGGATTTGATTATGTTTTAAAAACTAAAGCGAGCAACGCACACCCCAGGAATAGCTCATGCGAAGAGAAATTCGAAAAATCTAAGTTGAATAAGTTGAGAGTGGCGGGGTAAACAAATCCGTCATTACCCGGCGACAGTCCGGGTAATCCCTTGTAGACTGTTATTCAAGTAGATTCAGCTCAAAAACATCAAAGCCCATCTCGATAGCTATCGGGATGGGCTTTATTGATTACAGAAATAGTTAGGAGTATCTTTTATGTTTTCAACCCAAACAATGGTCTCAAAATTTTAACACGACGAATGACAAACTCATAAGTCAAATAACAAGCGATATTGGTAAACAATACCAAGCTCCAAAACTTGATTGTCGCCGAAAGATCTATGGCAAACAACAACATCGACCCCAAGTACAGGAATACCATATGTATAATGTATATGGGATAAGCAGCCTGGCTTAGATAAGTCAAAGCTTGACTAGGCTTATTAAGATATTTATGCCCAAACCCAAATACAGTGAATATCCAAAAATTGGATTCAATCGCCATGAGGAAGTCAGGGCTTTTTAACTCAAACAAAATCAATCTAAGCGTATACAACCCCACAGCAAACAATAGAAGCACCCACCGACTGTTAGTCACCGTGTTCCAAAAAGTGGCACCGCTGTAGACACAACAGAAACCCACCAGAAAGGCTACAAGCCCCAACCAAAATCCATGCATGGTCATGGCATACATCTCAAAGTTATCTGGTTGAACGACGACGGCTTCCAGCACAAAAGGAAGCATGATCACCAACAAACCCGCTGGAGTGCTGAATAGTTTTTGAAGGACACGTTGGAAGACTCCATCCTTGTTCCTTTTCAGATAAAAGAAAAGTGGCGAAAGCACTAATACATAGATGAATATGTTACCTAGAAACCACAAGTGGGCAGGATTGAACACATAGCTCTTGTCCTGATGATAGTATTCTTGCCACAAAAGAACATGCAAAGGGACTATGGCCAACATTCCGAAAACAAAAGGAATCAGAATTCTTTTGGATCTCTCTACCAGGAGCTGCTTCCAGTCTCTCCTCTGAATAGCGAAGTACACGCCCATTCCCGATACAAAAAAGAGCAATGGAATTCTCCAAACATTGAGCATAGACATGGGCACCCATACACCTTCCCATGCCTCATTGTTTTGAATAAACCCGATAAACACTCCCCAGGGTTGGAAGCCTATGGCGATATGATAAATTAGTAATAACCCTATCGCAATGACTCTCAACCAGTCGATGTCGTATCTTCTATTACCTACAGACATATCTACTTCTTTATTATTTTTTAGCGCTAAGCATCTCTGCCACTTGAGGGCGAGTCTTTTCGATGTAATCGAAGTCTAACTTCAAACCAAATGGCCCAAGGTTTTTGCTCAACTGCTCATACACCATTTTCACATCCTGGAACGGACCAGAAACAGATTCTAAAGCCGTAGCGCCGAAGTTGTTTCTAATGGTCATATCCGCTCCTTTTTCAAGCAGTGCTTTAACGATCTCAACTCTGCACAAAAAACTCGAAGTATGCAGAGGCGTAGATCCATCAGCACTTCTTACATTCAAATCAGCGCCAGATTCAATCAACAGTTTGGCAATGTCTGTTTTTCCGAAAGTAGCGGCAATGGCTAAGGGAGCTGATCCATAAGCATCAACCTCATTTAAATCAGTCTTCGCTACTACATGCGCTTTCACCGCTTCTACATCCCCCATAAATGTAGCTTCATGTATAGTCATGGATGGTGTACTACCATTAGTGGCTGCCTTATTAGAGTCACACGAAGCGAGCCCTAAAAAGACCACTACTATTATCATGTTACACCAATTTTCGATTGAATTAATTTTAAAAGTTTTCATGTTTATTGTTTTTAAAAGTTTCAATTAGATTTTGATGATACAAAGGTCAGAAAGACTCATCAGGCCCAAAATCAACCATGAAGCAGGAATTATCACCTATGCGTAATCATTGAAAACTATGACTCAGGAATATAAACTATGACGCAAAAGGCTTTTTTAAGACCTCATTCAGGTTTGGAAATGGTCCTATTCTTGTCGAGTATTGTAGCACCTAAACGCTATTTAATGTCTGAATTCCCATACGCCAATAATGAGTTTCTGAGTAGTGTAATCGCTGCTATTGAGGAAAATATCTCCAATGAAGATTTTGGTGTTTCGGAATTAGCCGATCAGATAGGCATGAGCCGGTCCAATCTCCTACGAAAAGTGAAAAGTGGCACAGGGTTATCTGTAAGCCTACTCATTAGACAGGTTAGACTTCATCATGCTAAAGATTTGCTGCAAAAAGGCAATCTCAATGTTTCAGAGATTTGTTACAAAGTAGGATTTAGCAGCACGTCGTATTTTACCAAATGCTTTCGAGAACAATATGGTTATCCGCCAGGAGAAGAGAGCAAAAGAAACACAGATCAGGAAGTAACAGATCCGCCTAAAAAGTCAAAACGCTCACTAGTAGCATTGACTTTATTGGCATTCATACTTGCAGGCACGTTCTATTTCTTATTTGTTCAAAAAAACAACAGCACCACCGAACCGCTAGAGAAGACGATTGCTGTGCTACCCTTCAAAAACAATAGTGATGATGCTTCGAATGTCTATCTGATCAATGGAGTAACCGATGCCATTCTGAATCACTTGCAAAAGATCGAAGACATGAAAGTCACCAGTCGGACTACTACCGAAAAGTACAGGGAAGTGTTTCGGACTATCCCAGAACTTTCAGAGGAACTCAATGTCAACTACTTTCTTGAAGGCAGCGGTCAGAAAATTGGTGACCAGATTTTGCTCAGCGTGCAGCTGATCAACGCGAAGAAGGATCGGCCGATTTGGTCTGAGCGATATGAACGCCTATCGAAAGACATCTTTGAGCTTCAAACGGAAGTAGCCAAAACCATCGCCTCACAAATAGAAGCTACGATCACACCAGAAGAAGCAGAACGGATGGAGAAAATTCCAACTGAAAATCTGAAGGCCTATGATTTATACCTCAAAGGACAACAATATGCTAGAGAAGAAAGCACCGAAGGCCTTCTCGAAGCCGTGGATTTATTTCAGCAGGCCGTAGCCGAAGATGAAGATTTTGCCCATGCCTATGCCTTTATAGCCATATGCTATTACTACCTTGACTTATTTCAAGCCAACAAACAATACGGCCTTGAAATCAATACCTATGCCGATCGGGCCATGTTATTGGATCCGGATGTAGCCGAAAGCCTGATTGCTAAAGCCTTGTTTTACATGCAAGACAAACAATATGAATTGGCCATTCAATACTTTGAAAAAGTCTTGGTTCTCAGCCCACACTCAGGCTGGATTCATAATTTTCTTACCGATATCTATACAACCTATATACCCAATACAGAGAAATACCTCGAGCATGCCTTACAGGGCATTCAAGCTGGTGTAGCCGGACAGGATTCTGTTACTGCTAGTTTCACCTATCTACATCTCAGCAATGCACTGGCGCAAAACGGATTTATAGTAGAGGCCGAACGATACGTCAAAAAATCACTGGCGTATTATCCCGAAAATTTATACTCAGAAACCCTCTATGCGTACATCAAATTGGCTGGTAATTTCAACCTACAGTCAGCCCGAGAGTCACTGATTCAATCGTTGAATAAGGATACGACCCAATTACATATCATTCAGGAAATAGCCAAAGTTTGCTACATGCAGCAGGATTATGAGACGGCTTGGTATTATTATGAAAAGCTCGATCAAGTCAGAAAATCACTAGATCTGGATATCTACGGTGCCGAGGATCTTAAAATAGCTTATGTCCTGGAGCGGTTAGGTCAATCGGATCAATCACAGCAATTTCTTGACAGCTACTACGACTATTCGAATAATGATACTTCCATTTATAAGGATTTATTACTCTCGGCCTACTACGCCTATGTAGGTGATATAGAAAAAGGCATCGAGCATTTTACCGCATTTTCCAAGCAAGAAAACTACATGTATTGGTTTGTGCTTTTTTTAGACAAAGACCCCATCTTAAGGCGCATGGCAGATCGTCCAGAATTCAACGAAATCATTCGGGCTATTTCAGACAATTTTTGGGTCAAGCACAAAGAAACCGCCGCCAAGTTAAAAACCGCTGGGGTGATGTGAGATCGAAAAATCTAAGTTGAATATATCGAGAGTGGCGGGGTAGTTTGCACCGTCATAACCCGGCGACAGTTCGGGTAATCCGTTTCGGAATTGAAGGCTTATTATAGAATTGAGAATAATTAGAACATATCGAGTTATTGCTTGATTGCAGAATGTTTTATGACAAGTTTTGCTCCAAAACCATTAACATCACGAATACTATACCCTTTGCATGATTTATTTAAAACCTTTACCAGTTTTGTTTTCAAATCTTTCCTAGCTTTTCCTGTCGGATTTGAAGTGTTTTTTGATTCATGCATTTCAAGTAGAGTCTCATTTTTATTAAATTTTAAAACTAGAGAATCTATGTCTGTCACTTTTCTTTTATTTGGTGGTTTAGAGTAATCAAAAATGGTAATCCTTGAAAGACATGCTATTATTATTCCATTATACTTCCTAGAGGTAGATTTTCGTAATTGTTTTAATTCATGTTTTCGATCAGGATCAGTATTTTCTTTAATTGCTTTATTTATCTCTGAGTTTAAAAAGTCCATCTCATCTTCAATCTTCACTCCAAAAAATTTATACTTTTTTGAAATGTGATGATCAATATCAAAATAATAATTTTCCTTCAAATGAAATTTTAGAAAAGCCCATAGAATCTCTTTATGATGTGGAACGTTTATCGTTTGAAAAATATCCCAAGCTTCATCAACCACAATATCAACTAAAGGTTTTATCACCTTCTTGGCGTCATCTTTTTCAAGCTTCAAGCCTTTCACACTTTTATTAATCTCCTTGATTATCACCTTCTTTTCGTCAACTAATCGATCTAACAGTGTTTGCCTTTGGCTCTTTAAAATCCCAATAATATTCATTAAAAATCGAGGGAATTCAGATAGTTCAAATGAACTTTTATGCAAATAAAAATCCATTACTTGTGAAGAAGTAAAAGGATTGAAATCCAAAGATGCCTCAACATTTTTCACCCCTCTTTTTATTGTCAAAGCCAATCTCAAATTATCCTTAAGTAAACTATCTTTCATATCATCCACATGTTCAGAAATCCGAATAAAATGATTCAGATGACAATCATTAGGAGTTGACAGACCGTTTAACAGAGCATTGTTACAAATTAAATTATAACTTGTCTCTTTGAGCCCATCAAATGCTCTTACTTCATAAGATCTTTGGTAGGATTGACTTAATGGATGCAAATAGAGATTATCACAAAGTAGAGACAGCAGAGGATTAAATATATCTTTTGCCTCGTTTTGCTGAAATTTATTTTCAAAGAAATCAAAAGACAATACCATTGATAAAATATCAATGGTAATTGGAAGTGAAGAATTTCTTGAATCCAGCGATATTATTGCTAGATCTCTGACATTCCGGTATATCTTTTTTAATTGAATAGTTTGAAGTTCATTTGCTAAACCAGCCGTTTCAGAAGAATCCAGTAGCAGTAATTTATAAATATTTATTAATTCATTTTGAAGACTCAATCGCCTTTTCAAAGTTTTATAGATTCTTCTAATTGATAGAATGTGATGAAAACTAACATAATCCAAATCTTCAATAACTCTTTCCGCCCAAAGCTTTAACTCTTCGTCTTTGACACAGTTAATAAGATAAGTTTTAAACCCCTTTCTTTTGACCGCTTTTAAAAGCAGAGTTTTTTCATCGCCAATAGTGTTCTTACAATGCCCAAAATTTGAAAGTAAAAACCAAGATTTCAGAATATCATTTCCCAAATACTCTTCCCCTTTAATTTTAATACTTCCTTGAGCGATTGAGGTTCCTCTAAAACTATTCTCAACAAGCTCAGAAATCACACATTGCAGAATAACATACTCATATCTTGAATGATTAATTCCAGAAAATGCTTGTGAAATTAATCCGAGATGTGGGATATTTTTTTGCCTCTGAATTTCATCATGTTTTTCATACAAATTATAAATTCTTGCAGAAACATTTTGAAAATTCACTGAAACTCTTCCCAGAATTCCAATATCTTCATCAATCCTTTTTTCCATAAAAAATGTTTAAGAATTTGATTAACATCAAAACTTATGAATTCTCAGAAGTGCTGCATAAGACTGGCTGCTGATCCAATCTTGAAACATAATAATAGAGGTTTTTAAAGTAAGATCAAATGGACTTGACTAAAATCAGCTGCATATAAATGAGGAGATTTCTGCGCTGCGCTACGAAATGACAGATGGCAGTAGAAGACTGCAAGAGATTGCCACGTCGCTCCTTTGCTTATCAGCAAAGCATGCTTCTCGCAATGACGTAAGCCAGTGAAAGTACTAGAAGTTCATTCTCGAATCAAACTTAAGTACGTCATTGCGAGGTGGGTGATTCGATGGTAATCGAATGCACAACGTGGCAATCTTAATGTTTTATTAAGAACACTTTTTCGCCAATTGTCTTTGCTCATCAACTAAGCGTGCTTCTCGCAATGACTCGAATTTTAAAATTTTAGCTGAAAGCGATGGCTACATCAATGCGGCAAATACTTTCTCAGTATACCATAAAGAAAAGTCCCAAACATGGCGCTGACTATAACCAAAAGAAACACAGAAGCACCATTTCCCACCAATACAAACATTGGGCCTGGGCAGGCACCTGTCATGGCCCAGCCTAGACCGAAACATGTACCTCCAATTAACAGACGCGCTATTCCTTTGTCCTTCGGCGCAATATGGATAGGATTGCCTGAACTTGATTTGATTTTAAATCTCTTAATACTTTGGGTGATCATTATACCTAGTAAAACAGCCGAACCAATTATCCCAAACATGTGGAAAGATTGAAAGCTGAACATTTCATAGATTCGATACCAGGAAATTACCTCGGCTTTTGTCAGAACAACCCCAAAGAGAATACCAGTAAATAAATATTTAGCAAATTTCATACACTCAGAATTATAATGTCAATAGATGAGGAAGAATCAAATGGGTCATCACTAATCCTCCAATAAAAAAACCTATCACCGCCACTAATGATGGCCACTCCAGATTGCTAAGACCACTAATGGCATGACCAGATGTGCAACCACCAGCATAGCGCGTACCGAATCCCACAAGCATGCCACCCACAATCAGCATCAATGCATACTTAGGTGTGGACAATGCTTCCCATGAAAAAATTGATTCTGGAAGGTAAGTAGAGCCTGGACTTTCAAAACCCATGGTCTTTAATTGAGTAATTGTTGCTTCTGAAATACCCACAGATTCAGATACAGACAGATATTCCTTTGCGACATATCCGCCAATCAACCCTCCAAAGACAAATACGAGATTCCAAATATCTTCTTTCCAATTGAATTGAAAGAATTCACTCACTCTTCCCGCTCCAGCCATACTACACATCGTTCGGAGATTGCTGGATACACCAAATTTTTTTTCGAAGTAGAGCATAAAAAACATTACCACCGATATTAAAGGTCCGGCTACATACCAAGGCCAAGGCTGGCTTATCCATTCTATCATCTCATCTATATCAATTGTGAATCGGCAAAAATAATTCAATAAAGCAGACTGCTATGTAACAAAGGTTACCTTTTACTGGAACATAATTATGTATAATTGAGCCTCTTGATTAAATATCCCATGATGAAATCTCCATTATCCCTTTTTCTCTTATTATCATTCACTTTGGGTTTAGTACCATTTTTTCCGGAACCTCACTTAGTGGGCAAACTACGTTGGATATTTGGAGGAGGACAAGGCATGCAAGCGATGGATTACTTTGACCTGTTACTTCATGGCGCTCCGTGGATAGGGTTAATCGTAATTGGCTCAAAGAATATATTAAAAAAATGATCCCTCCTGAAAAATCAATTCAGAAAGAGATCATTTACAATTATAAGTTTTGCATCACCCCATTGAGGCTCATCCAGCCACCACCGTTGTATGCTTCAATTCCTGCACTTTTGGCCTGACTTGCAGCCGAACCACTTCTCATCCCACTAGCACAACAAAAGACTACTGGTTTTCCTTTGGCTTTTAGACTTTCCAGCTTGGTACCTACTGAACCTAAAGGTATATTTTCAGATCCATTGATGTGACCTCCCATGTATTCACCAGGAGTTCGAACGTCGATAATAATCGCTCCATTTTTAATTGCCTCTTTCATAAGTTCTTTTCTTTTACCTAGTCCAAACAGATCTAATAATCCCATTATTTACTAACGTTTAATTTTTTCAAAATATCATCCATCAGACACCACTTCGTTACTGACGACTGCAATAGGTTCACACCTACAAATCCCGTCATCCAAAACCAATGCGGGCTTACCCAAATGCCTAATGCCAAACTGGTTAATATAAATACTCCAGCGATGGCTCTAATTATTCTTTCTCTCATTTTTCGTTCATTTAAGGTTAAACAATTCTTTCTACCGGTTGTATAAAAGCGTGCATAGGATTTTGACTTCCTTTGCTCTCATTCCAGCACTCAATGGCATCCAAAATCTGATCAGCCACATCACTCGCCACAAAGGCAAAATACATGACCGAAAAATCTGAGTCGACACTATTTGCAAACCAATTGGTCAAATCAACCCCACGCTTTGCATTTCTACATCCGTCAATATCTACCTTACTGAAAATAGGAATCTCTATCCCTTTCAGTATTTTTTGTATTTCAGATTCATAATCCTTTATGGACAATACAATGACTTGTTTCATTTGATTAGTCTTTTAGCTTTCAATTTTTTCTTCCACAGCTTCTGATCCAGCTTCGCGATCCTTGTACTTGTGTCTTTCGGTCATGTAATAGATCAAAGGCACAATCAGTAGTGTTAATATGGTAGAGGCGATCGAACCACCCATAAGTGATATTGCTAATCCCTGAAATATGGGATCAAACAGAATCACGAAAGCACCAATAACCACCGTTCCTGCAGTAAGTAAAATGGGGGTCGTCCGTACAGCACCAGCTTCTATTACTGCTTGTGACAATGGCACACCGTCTTCCAATCTGATATTGATGAAATCGATCAACAGGATGGAATTCCTAACCATAATGCCCGCCAGGGCAATCATACCAATCATTGATGTGGCTGTGAAAAATGCACCTAACCACCAGTGACCCACTAAGATGCCAACCAGTGAAAGTGGAATCGCTACCATCATCACAAATGGCACTTTAAAGTCCTGAAACCAGCCTACGATCAGTAAGTAGATAATGACCAGAACCACCGCGAAAGCACTTCCCAAATCACGAAACACTTCATAAGTGATGTGCCACTCTCCATCCCATTTCACTCCAAAATCTTGTTCCATAAAAGGCTGAGTGGCAAAAAACTCCTTCAGCTCATACCCCTCAGGCACTTTGATTTCCTTCAGTTGATCTGAGGCTGTAAGGATCGCATAAACAGGCGATTCTAGCTGTCCTGCCATATCGGCTACGACATATACCACTCTTTTCTGATTCTTTCTGAAAATACTTTTGTCTTGCAAACGTTCCTCCACATTCACCAAATCACCCAAAGCGATCATATCACCTGTGGCGGTGCGAATGGTCAGCTTACTCAAGTCATCGACAGATGATCTTCCGGCTTCATTCACTCGCAGATGAACTGGTGTTGGATTTACTTCATTCGCGTCTCGCAAAAAAGTCGCATTGTATCCATTCAATGCAGTTTGAATTTCGCCAATTACTCGATCGGTTCTAATACCATTCATCATCGCACGCTCTTTGTCAACTACAAAATCATAAGTGATCTGATCGTCCTCCACCATCCAGTCGACATCTACTACATCTTCAATACCTGTTAGTTTTTCTTTGATCTGTCTGGCGATAGCCACCTGCTGCTCTGCATTGCCTCCGTAGATTTCTGCTACAATTGTAGAAATGACAGGCGGGCCTGGTGGCACTTCCACCACTTTTGCATTGGCTCCATACTTCAAGGCAATACGTTGAACTTCCGGACGGACTCGCTTCGCAATGTCATGACTTTGTTCCTCTCTTTCTCCTTTGGGCAACAGATTGACCTGAATATCCCCTACATTGCCAGCTTTTCTCAAATCATAATGCCTTACCAGCCCATTAAAATTGATGGGTGCTGCCGTGCCAACATAAGTTTGGTAATTGACCACTTCCACCTGTTTTTTTAGATAAAAGGCAATTTCCTTGGTAACCGCAGCTGTCTTTTCTAGCGGGCTACCTTCAGGCATATCAATAACCACTTGAAACTCATTCTTGTTGTCAAAAGGCAACATTTTAACTGCCACCATTTTGAAATACACAAGAGTGAATGAAGCAAACATCAAAAGTGAAATCACACCTATGAAGGACCATCTTTTTGCTGGACTGTCTATCATTGGTTGTACCATACGACGGTACCATTTGAATATGAAAGTTTCTTCTAATACAAAATGTGCCTCTTCACTATTATCATTTTTCAGTAAATGATAGGCCAAATAAGGTGTTATGATCAAAGCCACCAGCAAAGAGAAAAACATGGCCATAGAAGCTCCGATAGGCATTGGACTCATATATGGTCCCATCAAACCAGAGACAAAAATCATTGGCAATACCGCAGCAATAACCGTGAATGTAGCCAAAATCGTTGGGTTACCCACCTCATTGATCGATGCAATAGCGGCTTGCAAGAATGGTTTCTTTTTCATTCTAAAATGCCTATGCATATTCTCTGCAATGATGATCGAGTCATCCACAACTATTCCTGTCACAAATACCAGAGCGAAGAGTGTAATTCTATTGAGTGTATAGCCAAATAAGTAGTACACAAACAAAGTCAAAGCAAAGGTGACTGGCACAGAAAGAAAGACAACCAATCCACCTCTCCAGCCCATAGCCAAAGCCACTACAATGGTTACCGCTAGAATTGCAGAACCTAGATGTACCATCAGTTCACTTACCTTATGCGAAGCCGTCTCTCCATAGTTTCGGGTTACTTCCACTTTTACATCCGACGGGATCAAATCACCTTTCAGATTTTCAATTTTGTCCAACACTTGACTGGCAATCTGCATCGCATCAGCCCCTCTTCTTTTTGCCACAGATAAGGAAACAGCTGAATAGTCCTGAGGCATAGCCGCTTGCTCTGACATACTCGCCTGCCCATAACCAAAAGTCACATACTCAGAAGGCTCTTCCGGCCCATCCAATACTTCCGCCACTTGTCTCAAGTAAATTGGTGAATCACCTTGCACACCTACCACCAGATTTTCCAATTCCTCGGCATTCTTTATAAAATTTCCAGCTTGAACACGATAAGAATAATTACCCTGCTTGAAACTACCAGCTATATTTTGCTGATTGGCTCCTTGAATGGACTGAGCAACCGTGCCGAAATCGACACCATAGGCCGTCATCTGCTGAGGATCTAATACCACCTGAATATTTCGGCTTCTACCCCCATACAGCTTAACTGTACTGACATCGTTTACTTTTTCCACCTCGAGAGATACCTGCTCGGCCATTCTTTTGATTTCATAATCCGAATACCTCTCACCAAAGAATGATAAACTCAGCATGGGCACATCATCGATCGATCGGGTTTTGATCAATGGCATACTCACCCGATCAGGCATCTCATCCATATGTTTCTGGATTTCATTGTAAAGTTTTACTATACTTCGCTCAATATCCTCACCCACAAAGTAGCGCACCACTAAAAAGGCCTGACCTTCCATAGACTGAGAATAGACATATTCTACCCCTGGAATGTCGGCAATCAATGCCTCCAACGGTTTCACTATTCGCGATTCCACTTCTTCGCTTCCTGCCCCAGGATATTGCAAAAAGATGTCGGCAATTGGTACATCGATCTGGGGTTCTTCTTCTTTGGGTGTTAGCATGGCGCTGTATATCCCTATAGCTATGAAGGCAATCATCAACAACGGCGTAAGCTTTGAGTTGATGAACTGGCTGGCTAGATTTCCTGCTATTCCACTCATCTTATTTCGAATTTGTAGTTGTTACTTTTATTCCGTCTCTTAGCTGAGATTCGCTAGAAATCACGAACTTCTCTCCCTGATCCAGTCCCGAAAGCACTTCAAACCCCTTCTTGGTTTCTCTTCCTAATCTCAACCACCTGAGCATGACCTCATTCTGATCGCTGATCACATAGGCACCAACCAACTGGCCCTTTCGAACTAATGCTGACTCGGGTACAATCACTTTCTTGCTAATGGCTCCTTTTCGTGATACCCTACCAAACATGCCTGGTTTTATTTTTTTAGGTGCATCCTCTATCAAAACTGATACCTTGAATTGTGCTCCAGAAAAAGCAGATGATGGTATTACCCTGTCTACTGTTCCTTTATAAGTCTGATCTTCAAAAGCATTGAATTGAATAGACACCGGATCTTCCTCATTGAATATTCCTACCTCAAATTCAGGCACACTGATATCAATTTTGAGCTGTTGTGTAGACTCTAGCGCCAACAAAGGGCTACCTGGATTGGCCATATCGCCTGGATTCACATACTTAGCCGACACAAATCCATCGATATGTGAGCGAAGGCTGGCGTATGACAATAACTCTTCTACGCTAGCCGCTTGCTGTTTGGCTGATTCTACTCGGGCATTAGCCATATCTCTGGCAGAGATTGCCTGATCCAGCTCTTGCTGGGTAGCACTCCCTTTGGCTTTTAGGTTGCTAATTCGTTCGAAAGACTTATCTGCGTTGGCCTGGGCAGCTGTAGCCTCGTCCAACATCGCCTTGGCAGAAGCCAATTGTGCATTGACACCTTTGCTTCTAATCGTCACCAATAGATCACCTTTGGACACATGATCTCCAGCTTTCACCAGTACATTACTCACTTGTCCCATGATTTTGGTACTCAATACCGACTGTTTATGAGAGACCACCTGACCTGAATAAAGTAATTCATTCGAAATGTTTTGAGCAGTTACTTCCTCAACTTCAACGTTCACTGGACTTACGTTAATCGGTGTATTATTCTCTTTTGACCCGCAAGCAACCAAGTAGGTAACCGCAGCCAAAAGGATTGATATTTTAATTATTGGATTCATTGTTCTTATGTTTTTATAGACTTTCATCTGTTGAATTTTCTGATGTGGCTGCCTCCAACTGAAACATCAATTGCAGATAGCCATGTTTAGTTTTTAATAGTTGCATTTCCTGATTCATGTAATTGGATTCATCCATCAACAAATCAGATGTTTTTTCCAGCCCTTGTGCAAATCGATCCTGTCTGATTTGATGCAAGGCTCTCGCCTGATCTACACTTAGCTCAGCTAGTTCTTTCTGCTTGATGGCCAACTCAAAATCATTTTTTAATTGTTGCAATTCGTGATCTGCCCGACTTCTGCTTTCTTCATAGGCGATTTGAGCATATTGTTTTTGGTAATTTGCCTTTTGAGTGGCCCCTATTTGCTTACCACCTTTAAACACATCCCATTTCAGCTGAACACCAACCAAATAGTTGTCGGCTTGAGTACCCAAGAATTGCGGATCATTGAAACTGTATCTGCCAAATGCATTCACACGAGGGACAAAACTTCCCTTCTGAGATTGATAGCCATAGCCAGCAGCCTCTGCTTTCAGTTTAATGGCCTTCAAATCAGCTCGTTGTTCAGACAAGTTTGACTCGACCAACATAGCATTTGCTTCCTCAATATTAGGAATGGGGTCGATCGGGTCAATCTGATATACCTCAACTTCACCCATGTGCTGTAGCAGCAGGGAATTGACCTTTACAACCTGATGCTGAGCCCGAAGCCACTCACTTTCTACCTGTTTTAATCTCAACTCAGCGCCAAGTAAATCGGCTCGAGTGATCGCTCCCTGATCGAAAAGGTCTTGTGCGACCTTGCGATTGGCCTCTGAGGCGCTTTTCAAATGAACCATTACCTCTTCAGCCTGAATCGTAAGCACCAATTGATAATACAAGCTCTTCGCTTTGATGATCATCATCTTTTGCATCCAGGCCTTGTCATACTGGCCGGCTTCGGATTGTTTGAGGGCTGCCTTTCTGCCATACAGCCCATCCAAATTGAACAATGGCTGCTCGATATTGATGCTGGTATTGAAATTCGAAATGTTATCCGGATTGTTAAGCAAGGTCGGATTAAAGTCCGCCTGCTCAATAGACGACTGCCCCAGCTTAGTACCAAAGGCCATCATCGGATCAGTCGTATTAGTGAATGTCTCCGTGAAATTAACCGATGGCAAAAACGCTGCATTGGCTGATCTGCTATCCGAATCAGCCATCCCAATTTGCTGGTTCATCTTCTTCAAATCCCAATTATGCTGCTGCACTAGAGCTATTACCTCCTCTAGTTTCATTGGCCTTTTGCCTTGAGCACTTATGCTTTGCGCAAAACCCAAGATCAAAATCAAAAGTATCGACTTTAATATTGATTTATTGTTATATGTTAATATTTTCATATTTAATGATAAATTTTTTAAATCTTACATTTAGACATACAATCGATCACATTTAACACTTCCATAAGCTTAATGCTATAGTAGATGCTCTTGCCGTCTCTTTCGCTCTGAAGCACGCCTTTAAGTTTCATGTTGGTGAGATGATGTGAGATGAGCGATTGCTCCACCTCACATCTTTCACTTATTTCATTGACACTCATTTGCTGATGTTCAGAAAGTAAAGACAGAATTCTCAATCGCACCGGATGTCCAATGGTCTTCAATATGAAGGCTACCTTCTCCAGCTTATCTTGTTCTTCTATCAATCCAATCATCTGTTTAGTATTAATATTCTAAATCCTGGGTCCAGCCCATGATGCCTCCGTCGAGATTATATAACTCTCCGGTAAATCCCATCTGAGCCATCAATCCGCAAGCCTGTCCACTTCTGTTGCCGCTTCGGCAGTAGACATAGTAGTTTTTAGACTTATCTAATCCTTCTAGTTTGCTCTTGAAGTCTGGTTGAAATATATCCATCAGCTCGCAACCAGCGATAAAACCACCGTCGTATTCTTCTTGCGTTCTTACATCCAGTAATACACCGTTGTCGTCTGCTTCGAACTTCTCTGCAAAATCTATTTCATCAATATTTTGATACATCTTCTCTTATTTTAAAGTTGACGGACAAACATAGTCCGTAGTTTTAATTCCTGTCTGACTGATTCCCTTGAATCCTTGTTCTACATTCACCAAATCATGAATACCTCTTGATTTCAAGATGGACGAAGCAATCACCGAACGATACCCGCCTGCACAGTACACATAATATTTATTGTCTTTATCTACTTCACTCATGTGCGTATTGATGAAGTCTAATGGAAATGTAAGTGACTCCTCTACATGCTCTGCCTGAAATTCCCCCGGCTTTCTCACATCCAATACTTTCAGTTCATCACCGTTCATTCTACTTTCGAATTCTTCTGGGCTAATAGACTCCAAAGAATCAGTGTCTTTTCCAGCGGCTTTCCAGGCAGCAAACCCGCCTTTCAAATAGCCTAAGGTATTGTCGTACCCTACTCGGGACAACCGAGTGACTACCTCTTCTTCTCTCCCTTCATCCGCCAAGAAAACAATTGGCTGTTTTAGGTCTGTGATCAATGCACCTACCCAAGGAGCGAAACTCCCGTCTATTCCTATAAATATCGAATTAGGAATATGACCTTTTACAAATTCGTTTTGATGGCGTGTGTCCAACACCAATGCCCCTTCGTGGTTGGCCATAGCCTCAAAAGTCTCCACATCCAAAGGAACGGTACCGGTTGCCATTACTTTATCGATACTTTCATAGCCAGATTTGTTCATCATAGCATTCTTAGCAAAGTACTGAGGAGGTGGCATAATGCCCTCAGTTACTTCTTTGACAAACTCCTCCTTGGTCATGTCCGCTCGAAGCGCGTAGTTGGTTTTCCTTTGATTTCCTAAAGTATCCCACGTCTCTGAAGACATGTTTTTGCCACAGGCAGATCCTGCACCATGTGCTGGATAAACAAGTACATCGTCTGGCAAAGTCATAATTTTTTCTCGCAAGCTATCGTATAAATGTCCTGCTAGATCTTCTTCGGTCAAATCCGATTTTACTGCCAAATCTGGTCTCCCTACATCTCCTATAAATAGCGTATCACCAGAAAAAATGGCCTTTTCTTTTCCCTCCTCATCTATCAGCAAAAAAGTACTACTTTCCATGGTATGGCCAGGAGTATGTAGCAATTTGATTTTTACGTTTCCAACATTGAAAACCTCACCGTCAGTTCCTATATGACTATCAAATTCTGTAGTAGCCGTAGGACCGAACACAATTTTCGCACCCGTCTTTTTTGCTAAATCAACATGCCCTGATACAAAATCCGCATGAAAATGTGTTTCGAAAATGTATTTGATGGTGGCACCATTCTCCTTGGCCTTTTCTACATACGAATCTACTTCTCTCAATGGGTCTATGATGACCGCTTCATTTTCACTCTGTATGTAGTAGGCACCCTGTGCCAGACAACCAGTATATATCTGTTCAATTTTCATAGCTAAATCTTAATTGGGTTTCTTGTTGCAAATGTACGCGAGCTACTTGTATTGGTTTGTAACTTTTGTCACACGAAGATAATCGTAATGACTAAACTAGATGAATAATTCCTCCAGACATGGTGTGACAGAAGAAACTATAACAAGCCCTTTTTCTTCAATATGGCTTTCATCTTCATTCTATCAAACTGTAACAATACAGCTCTTGGCTCATCAATAGTTTTTACTGCCCTAAAGTGCGCTCTATATTCTTTCAAAGCAGGCAGCAAATACTCATAATTAGAGCCATAGCCCAATGCATCAAAAAAAACAAAATCTACATTATTTTCAACCATATCAGCCATCACCTCATCTGAATTTGGGCTGAATTTATAGCGGTGCACATAAGCTCCAGAATAGAAATGTAGCATACCTGGTTTCCTTGTTGCCACTGTGATATTAGAATAGCCTAGAGATTTAATATGCTCTGCCATGTCAACAAATGTTTGGAACTTCTCATGATACGCTCGCTTAGACATTATATGAAATTCGTACATTCTTGGAACCATCATCACCCCTAGTATGACTATCGCTATGGCTACTGCCTGCTGTCTTTCTCTAATTCGATTAACCCCTTCATTTAATGCATTCAAAAAACCAAAAACCATCAGTGGAATCAGGGGTATCAAATAGCGAAAATCATTACCCGAATGATACAGTAGTACGATAAGTAAATTGAACAGATAAAAGCTAATGAACAGATATCTATATTTTTTATTGATCAGAAATATTCCTGACAGGGATACAATTAAAAATACAGCTCCCAATATTAACATCTGAGTCTCTCCTATTTCTCTCAATTGATAAATGGGCAAGATCATTTTAGGGAAGACCATTAGAATTTCATTGGTGAAATTGGCTACCAGCTTATCAACGAAACTACCCAACGAATCCACTTGTCCTGTCTCTGGTCGCCATGGATTTATCCGAAGTAAGGCATTCACATACCGGCCATTCAATCCATGAATGGTATTCCTAATAAAGTAGGGCAGGTGAATCAAAACGACACCTCCAACATAGATAGCTAAAGTTCTCCACTCTTTTTTTAGCAAGAAAAATACCGCAACGGCTGCCACAAGAGATAAACCAATCCCTCTAAAGTAATAAGCTAGAGCCACGGATAATACAGTGGCAAACAAGGCCTTATTCCATATTTTATTTTTCACCACATTATCGTAGTGTGTGAGAAAAAACAAAGCCAACATGGTCAAAAACAAATAGGGTATCTCGGACATAATGATATACCCAAACTTCAGTAAGCCAATATTGAAAATGAGATAAAAATTGACTGCAAAAGCTAACAAATAATTGGATGTAAGCCTCTTGATGATGAAATAAAACAATATCAAACTGGCAAAAAGAAAAAAACCATTCAACAACTTAAACAATAGGATGTTTGTTCCAAACACAGTCATCAACAGACCCAACATGGTTGAATATCCTGGAGGAAACCAGTTTACCGGTTCATATTTAGAGGAATATGGAGAAGAGTATCCATGGCCGGTGGAAATAGACTTGGCATAATTTAAGTATTCAAAATTATCACCTCCGGTATCCATTTTTGCATCAAATACCAAAAGGTAAATACTCACAAAAGCAACCACTAATACAAACAGGTAAAAGCGCTCTCTTTTTTCAAGAGTGATAGGGTTAATCATGAATTATTGTTTTTATGACCCGCAATAATAACAAGACTAGGGGTTCTTCAGCAAGGAAGGCAAGCCGGTTTAAAAAACCTTATATGAATTCACTAATTAACTGATTGATTTTCTCTGTCTCGGTTAAGAAACCGTCATGACCAAATTTAGAATGAATTTCATGATAATAGACATTGACCAAATGATCTGAAATCGTACGTTGCTCTTCTATTGCAAACAACAGATCAGAAGAAATACCAATTTGCAATATGGGCGTTTTCAAACGTTCAAGCGTCTCAATTAACCCGCCTCGACCTCTTCCAACATCATGGCTATCTAACGCCTTAGATAAATTCCATAACATGTAGCCGCTAAAACCACGATTCACCAGTTTATCACCTTGGTAGCGGATATAAGATTCCGCTCTGAAATCATCGACTTTCTCTTCAGTATCCGATTGAGTTTGTTCAAATATTCGATGATTCCGATAAGACAATATCCCGATGGCTCTAGATGCGGCTACTCCTTTGGCTCCGGCATTGAAAGAATGATCCTTCCAAGTTGCATCCGCTTCTATAGCCAGACGCTGCGTCGCATGCGTTCCTATTCTCCAAGGGGATTCTTTAGGAGCAGATGCCACCAATATCAACTTATCAAAGGTATCAGGTTCTTGAACCGCCCATTCGTAGGTTTGAAAGCCACCCATCGAACCACCTATACCAACCGCAATTTTATCAATCTCTAAATAGTCTCTCAGCAATTGATGTGCTTTGACCATATCCCTGATCGTAATCATAGGGAAATCAGAAAAATAAGGTTTGCCAGTTTTCGGGTTTATCGAATGAGGGCCTGTTGTACCATAGGTTGAACCTAAAATATTCGCACAAACTATGAAATGCTTATCCGGGTTGATTGCACAATCAGCATCAAATAGACCAGCCCACCAATCCAAAGCATCAGAACTAGCTGTCAGCGCATGAAATACCCAAACAACGTTGGATTTATCAGCATTCATTTCGCCATAGGTATGATAGGCTATTTCTAGTTGCGGAAGCTCCCCGCCTCTTTCTAGCTCAAAAGGTTGATTGTACTGATATATGGAAGCTGTTTGGCTCATAGGAAAATTTGAAGGCGCAAACCTAATAAATGATCCATAATAGTTCACGGTTAGAATCCATTTTAGACATGAACTTCACATATTTGCAAAAAACTGTTAGAATTATTGAAGGGCTTTCTATGAAAAAGTACAAACATTTCGAAACCAACGCCATCAGAACGCAAATCGCGACCACGCACGAAAAAGAACATGCGTCGCCGATGTACCTTACTTCCAGTTTTGTGTTTGATGACGCCGAAGAAATGCGAGCGACTTTTGCTGAAGAAATAGACCGCAATACCTACAGTAGATTCACCAATCCTAACACCACAGAATTCATTGATAAAATGTGCGCCCTTGAAGGTGCAGAAGCTGGGTATGCGACAGCTACAGGTATGGCAGCCGTGTTTTCTACTTTTGCCACCTTGCTCAATGCAGGCGACCACTTACTTTCTTGCCGATCCATTTTTGGGTCTTCGCATTCGGTGATCACCAAGTTTCTTCCAAAATACAAGATTGAAAGCACTTATTTAGACCTCGACAACACGGACAGCTGGCAAGATAAAGTGCAAGAAAACTCAAAGGTACTTTTCTTAGAAACACCAACGAATCCAGGTATTGAATTAATTGACCTTGAGTTTGCAGGGGCTTTCGCCAAAAAGAACAACCTGATTTTGATCGTTGACAATTGTTTTGCTACTCCTTATCTACAACAACCGATAGAATATGGTGCGGATTTAGTTATTCATTCCGCCACTAAATACCTTGACGGACAAGGAAGAGTGATGGGAGGCATGATTGTAGGCAGAGCAGACCTTATCAAAGAAATATATACATTTAGCAGAAGTACTGGTCCCGCCCTTTCCCCGTTCAACGCTTGGGTGCTTTCTAAAAGTTTAGAAACACTGGCTATTAGAATGGAAAAGCATGGTGAAAATGCTTTGAAATTAGCCGAATGGCTAGAAGCAAATGAGCAAGTAGAATGGGTGCGTTATCCTTTCCTACCGTCTCATCCTCAACATGAAATTGCCAAGAAGCAAATGAGAAGTGGTGGCGGCATGGTATGTTTCGGAATCAAAGGTGGTGTAGAAAGAGGCCGACAATTTCTTAATAGTATTGAAATGTGTAGCCTGACTGCCAATCTGGGCGATACGCGTACAATTGTTACTCACCCGGCATCTACCACACATGCACGACTCACAGATGAAGAAAGAGCAGCTACTGGTATTGCACCTAATCTGATCAGAATTTCTGCAGGTCTTGAGCATATCGAAGATATTATTGCTGATTTGGAGCAGGCTTTTGGGCGGTCGTCTGATTGACATCATTGGCATTCAATCCTCCCAGCCTCCTTCTCCAAGGAGGAGAATTGTTTTATTTTCAATTAAACATTTACTAATCAATCGCTCTTCTACTAAATTTAGATAAACCAAAATCTAAATGAGCGACAAGACTAAGGATCAGATCAGCGATTGGCTGAATAAACTCGAGCGTGAAAGTTGGCAGTTGGAGCTACTGGTTTCGGCTTTTACCATTTTCTTGCTGATACAAGCGATTCTCTCTTTTGAGGGCTTCATCACCGAGCTTGAATTTCAATACAATTTGCGATCAGGACAGTATAGTATGCTGTATCTTTTCATTGGCTTGCTTTTCAAATCACTGGAAGCGCTCACCTTTTGTTTAATAGCCCATCTCATGCTCAGAGGCTTTTGGATAGGGACGATAGGATTGCGCTCTGTCCAATCCAAAATCAATTTCTCTGATCTTAACTACAACGATTTCTTTACTGAAAAGCTCAAAAAAAGAGTCATCAGCCTGGATCAGCTGGTGATCAAGTTAGACGAAATATGTAGTGTCATTTTTGCTTTTGCCTTTTTAGTGATCTCCATCTTATTAGCATTTGGGATGTATCTGATCTTTTTTGGAATGATCGCTGTAGTACTCAATTTCATTTCTGATTTGATGCCTGATTGGTTCGACATAGTTATACAAGTAACTGCCATTATTGTCTTTCCAATCATACTGCTGACAGGTATTATTTATATGCTCGATTATTTCACTCTAGGCTTTTTCAAAAAAATCAAATGGTTTGCTCGAGTGTACTATCCATTTTACAGACTCTATAATTTGATTACGCTATCCGTTTTGAGTAGAAGCATCTACTACTACATGATCAGTAAATTTTCAAAGAAGCGAATTAGACTCATATATGCGCTAGGCGGCTTTGTCTTATTTTTCACCATGATTTTCAGATTTGATCAGCACCAGTACTTTCCTGAAAAATTGAATCAACAAGTCATAGCTGCCAACTATTATGACGATCAGCGCCCAGCAGATGATTATATAGAACGAGCCAGTATCAGTTCAGACTTTGTGGACAAGCCTTTTTTGAAGGTTTTTTTAAGGTACGACGCCTTTGACAATGTCCGAATCAGTGAATTCTGTGAAGGTTTCACACCACAGAAAGAAGATGGGCTCAATTGGAGGTTTAAATCCAAGTTTGAAAATGGAAATTTGAATATTGGCAATCAGCGCTTTGACGATGAAGACATCGACCAATTGCTTTCATGTCTCAGTGCTATATATCAGCTTTCTATCAACGAATCGATTTACCACGAACTTAATTATCGGTTTTACACCCATCCATCCAAGCAGCAAAAAGGGATTATCACTTATATACCGACCAATCAATTTATGGAAGGAGAGAATTTATTGAAGATTGAGAAAATCTACCTCGACTCAGCCAAAGTGGCGAATTATGAGTGGTTCGCAACCATTCCCTTTTGGTACAAGAAAAATTAGGCTTTAGCCGGAGCCAATTGACTTTCTGGAGTGCCCAACCATTTGAGCATATTGGTATGCTCACGCAAAGTTTCGAAAAATCCTTCTTTGGCGTGATACGGAATACCATATTCAGCAGCCGTTTCTTTTACGATCGGTGCAATGGCGTGGTAATGCACGTGACAAATGTGAGGGTACAAATGATGTTCAACCTGATAGTTCAACCCACCGGCATACCAAGTCACGAATTTATTGCTATTGGCAAAATTTACAGAAGTGTACAACTGATGAACAAATCTTGAATACGGCACATTGCCATTTTCATCTGGTTGAGGATATTCTACCTCTTCGAGCAAATGAGCAGGCTGGAAAATAAAGCCTAGTGCTGTACCAGCAGCCAAGTGCATCACAAAGAATCCTAAAAAGATCTCACCGCCGGTATAGCTCGTGTACATGATAGGTAAACCAATCACATAGCTATAGTAGAATACTTTGGTGAATATCAAAATGGCATACTCTTTAAAAACGCTACTTGTATTTTTAGCCAACAGGCCTTCTTTCGTGTACCGGATCATTTTGGCAAAGTCCTTGAAAGTCACCCAAAAGAACGTCCCTAAGGCATAAAATGCCCACGCATAGATGTATTGATACTTGTGAACCGGCTTTAGTTTCGTAGCAGGATGAAAACGAAGAATTGCCTTTGGCTCTATGTCTTCATCGTGATCTTCAATGTTCGTATAGGTGTGGTGCTTGATGTTGTGCTGAATTTTCCAGTTGATGGCACAGCCACCTACCAAATTCAAGGTATAACCAAAAAATTTATTCACTGAGCTCTTTGCAGAATAAGCACCATGAATACCATCGTGCATCACTCCTAAACCTACGCCAGCCATTCCCAGTCCCATGATCAAACAGAGAACTATAGCCAATATACCTGTAGGCTCGAAATACACCAAACTCCCAAAAGGCACAAAAAATAGGCACAACATAAATACAGTCTTGATGTACATTTCAAGATTTCCATACTTAGAAACACCTTTTGTTTTAAAGTACTCATTCACTCTCCCGTTCAACACTTTAGCAAATTCCTTAGATTTTGCATCTTCATTGTTGAAATAAATATTTCCTACTTCGCTCATTAATTCTTTGAATTACTTTAACTGCCTAGCACATAGCTCAAACCGACCCGCAATATAGCTCCTATCGCACTAAGATCGCTCCGAATTTTGGATTAGTTCCTATGACAAGAATCAGTATGTTTGCCCCAATAAACTATAATTAGTACCGTATGAGTCCACTTTTGGTATTTTCAGTCGTCGCAGGGTATTTCATCCTACTGATGACCATTGCTCATTTCACTTCTAAAAATTCCGACGCCGAGTCTTTCTTCACAGCTAATAGACAATCGCCTTGGTATTTAGTTGCCTTTGGTATGATCGGCGCTTCGCTATCAGGTGTTACTTTCATCTCCGTACCAGGAGAAGTAGGCAATAGCCATTGGGCGTATTTTCAGATGGTACTCGGATATCTTTTGGGCTATTTGGTGATTGCTACTGTCCTTCTGCCCTTGTATTACAAAATGAACTTGGTATCCATCTACCAATATTTGGATTCCAGATTTGGGGAAAGTGCTTATAAAACGGGGGCATTCTTTTTTTTGGTTTCCAGAGTAATTGGCGCCTCTTTTAGATTGTTCCTAGTGGCAACAGTTTTGCAAATCGCGTTTTTCGATGCCTATAATATCCCATTTTCAGTTTCAGTATTTGTGACCATTGCATTGATCTGGCTCTATACCTTTAAAGGTGGAATTAAGACCATAGTTTGGACCGATACCCTGCAAACACTCTTTATGTTACTAGCGGTAGGCATTAGCATTTCCATCATTGGCAGTCAGCTAGATCTATCTTTTGGTGGACTGATGCAGATAATCCAATCGAGCGATTTGTCCGACACTTTCATTTGGGACTGGCAGGCTCCGCGCAACTTTTTTAAACAGTTTTTCGCAGGGGCATTCATTGCGATCGTGATGACGGGTCTAGACCAGGATATGATGCAAAAGAATTTGACTTGTCGTTCACTCGGAGACGCACAGAAAAATGTTTTTTGGTTTAGCATCGTGCTCATTTTTGCCAATTTGCTTTTCCTGTCTCTAGGTGTATTGCTCTATCATTTTGTTGAGGTCAACCAGATTGATTTGACTAATACCACTGATGCCCTATTTCCATATCTGGCGTTGAATCACTTTGGAGTATTCGGAGGAGTCGTTTTTCTTTTAGGGGTGACGGCTGCAGCTTATTCCAGCGCCGATTCCGCATTGACCGCGCTGACCACTTCTTTTTATATTGATTTCTTAGAAAAAGATCCAAGCCAGAGTGATAGTAAAAACAGAATGCTGGTTCACTTTGGATTCTCTGTTCTTATATTTATCGTCATACTTATCTTTCAAGCCATCAATGACGACAGTGTAATCAATGCCGTTTTTAGAGTGGCTGGCTATACTTACGGTCCATTACTCGGCTTGTATGCTTTCGGGTTATTTACCACACAATCTGTCAAAGACCAATGGATACCAGTGGTTTGCGTTTTGGCACCTCTATTGACCTATATGATTAATGAGAATTCAGTCGTTTGGCTGGGAGGCTACAAATTCGGATTTGAATTGTTACTGCTGAATGGATTATTGACTTTTTTAGGTCTGACCGCATTGATCAGAAAATCATAATTCCAATTCCAAAGCCGGATCCCAGAAGTGCGTCTTGAAGTTCTGGATTTTGTCTTTGACAATAGTTAGCCCTTCGGCTTCCAATTTCTCTTGCATGGTATCGGGGGTGGCAAAATGCATTTTACCAGTTAACAACCCTTGAGCATTTACCACTCGATGAGCAGGTACATCTGGCAAACCATGGGCGGCATTCATCGCCCAACCTACCATCCGGGCACTCAGTCCTGATCCCAAAAATTTTCCAATGGCGCCATAGTTGGTTACTCTTCCCTCTGGGATGAGTTTGACTACTTCGTAGACGTCTTTGAAAAAAGAATGCTCCTTCATTACTTAGTTAACATTAAATGCCATTTCGAACGACAGTGAGAAATCTTATTGTTCTACAATTCGCTAATGAGATTTCTCCGCTGCGCTACGAAATGACAAAATCAATAAAATCTACTTATAGATTCCTGCCTTATTCATGGCATGCTGAAACTTCTCAGCGTTTCGATTGTGATCAACAAGATTTGTTGCAAAGTTGTGATATCCAGAGAAATCCTCTTTGGCACAGAAGTATAGATACTTATGCTCCTTCGCATTCAAAACTGCATCGATGGATGTTATACTTGGCATATTAATAGGCCCGGGAGGTAATCCCTGATACTTATAAGTGTTGTATGGTGAATCAATAGCCTTATGCTTATTGAGCACTCTTTTGATCGTGAAGTCTTGAGCAGCGAATACTAAGGTCGGGTCTGCCTGGAGCGGATACCCTCTTTTTATTCTATTCAAATAAACTCCTGCTACGACAGGACGCTCATCAGACTTGATAGTTTCCGCTTGTACGATCGCTGCCAAGGCTGAAACTTCTTTTGGAGTCATACCCAATGCTTCGGCTTTCTTCAATCGCTCACCATTCCAAAACTTGTCATACTCTTTCTTGAGGCGAGCCAATAAATCTTCTGGCTTGGTATTCCACCACATTTTATAGGTATTAGGAATAAACATGCCAATCATGGTCAAGCTATCAAACCCCAAAGACTGCTGAATGGAATCATTCAACACAAGTGCAGCAAATTGCTCTTCAGTCATCTCCAGATTGCGCGTGATTTTTTCAGGCAAGTCGCTTAATAGACGGGCGTTATTGAAAGTAACATTCACCTCCGTCTGATCACCAGAACGAAGCATTCTGATCACTTGCACATTGGTCATACTCGGTTCGATCAGGTACAAACCCGGCTTCACCAGTTGATCGTAATCCATCATCTTAGACAAGAAACTGAATGACACTAAATCATTCACATATCGACCATCATACAATTGATTCTGAACTTCCTTGAAAGTAGAGCCAGTACGAATCATCAGCGGTTTGGGATCTTGCTCAACCAGGAAGTTGGGCGAATAGATCATCTGCCAGAAGTAAAACCCAAAAGAGGAAAGCATCATGGAAAAAGCCACGATTGCCGAACCCATTACTATTTTCTTTTTATCCATCGGCGGCAAAAGTAATAGAACTTAGTAATTAAGTCGGAAGACCGAAGTCAGAAGTTCCGGTTCGCTCTTCTGTCTTCAATCTTCTGACTTCAATCTCACACATTTGTTTTAATTTTAGCACTTCAATCATGGAAACAGCTTTTATAAAACTATATGAGGAAAACCCAGATCCTCAAAAAATCGACACCATCGTAAAAACGCTGGAAAATGGTGGTGTGATCATCTATCCTACTGATACCGTTTATGGTATGGGCTGCAGTATTTTCAATACCAAAGCCATTGACAAAATCAAAAGGCTGAAGCAAATCAAAGGAAAAACGAACTTCTCCTTTATCTGTTATGACCTCAGCCATATTTCAGAATACACCAAATCATTACCTAACCCGGTTTTTAAGTTGATGAAAAAGGCACTTCCAGGTCCTTTCACTTTCATTCTCAATGCCAGCAACAAAGTCCCCAAACTTTTGAATGCCTCCAAAAAAACAGTGGGTATCAGAGTGCCTGACAATAACATCCCGAGAGAAATAGTCAAAAGACTGGGCAATCCAATCATAACCACTTCTATCCATGATGATGACGAAGTATTGGAGTACTCAACAGATCCAGAATTGATCTATGAAAAATATGAAGGACTGGTAGATATAGTGATCGACGGTGGCTATGGCGAAGTGGTGGCCAGTACAGTCGTGGATTGCACCTCAGACGAGCCAGAGCTGGTAAGAGAAGGTTTGGGTGATTTGAGTGAATTTCTATGAGCACCTTAATTGAAAGTCAATACTTCCCTTGTTTGGAATATTTCAGTCTAATCAAGAACCGTCAAGAAGTTTGGATTGAAACCAAAGAGCATTTCGTCAAACAAACGTATCGCAACCGATGTTATATCCTGGATGCCAATCGAGTGCTGCCACTAGCCATCCCTATGATTGGTGGAAATAAAAAAATCCCCATGGACGAAATTAAAATCGACTATGGTCAGAAGTGGCTCAACAATCATTGGCGAGCCATCATTTCAGCTTACAATAAATCTCCGTTTTTTGAATACTACGAGCCCTACTTGCATCAGATTTTATTTCAAAAACATGAGACACTTTTGGCACTAAACAACGAAGTGCTGACATTCTGTCTCAAAGTCCTCAATATTGACACCGAGATAAAATACACATCCACCTATAAAAAAGGGCCATTCGACGAAACGGAGGATGTTCGTTCGGTAATCCACCCTAAATCGGATTATATTTGTCGAGAGTATTTCACCCCCATCCCGTACCAACAATTGTTTGGTAGCAAATTTGCTGCTAACCTCAGTATTCTGGATTTGCTCAGTTGTGTTGGGCCGGATTCGGACAAATACTTATAATTTCTAAAGTCAGGAAACGATTCCATTAATTATTTCGTTTTTGGATAAGATTTTAGGATATTAAAATTTATTTTTACTACACACAAAGTAGCGTATGGAGGCAAAGTTTTCAAATAGGGTAAAGGAAGTCATTTCGTTGAGCAGAGAAGAGGCGTTAAGGCTAGGTCATGATTATATCGGAACTGAGCATTTGATATTAGGCATGATCCGAGAAGGTGAAGGTGTAGCAGTGAGCTTATTGAAAAAATTAGGCGTATCACTAGACGAACTAAGAGCTTCAATAGAAAAAGCTACTAAAGGTTCTGCGACGAACAACGTAAAGAACCTCGCCAATATTCCATTGACCCGTCAATCAGAAAAAGTATTAAAAATCACTTATCTAGAAGCAAAAATCTTCAAAAGCCATTTGATTGGCACGGAGCATTTGTTGCTTTCTATTTTGAGAGATGAAGATAATATCGGCACACAGATTCTAGACAAATTTGATGTAGCCTATGATGTAGTGAAAGAACTACTAGAATATCAAACGGAACACCCGATGGGCTCTTCAGACACTGACGAACCGGATGAAGATTCATCAAGACTCTTCGGTTCTGGCAGTGGTGCTGGTGGTGGCTCATCTTCAAGCAAAGAATCTGCGAAAGGTGGCGACAAGTCTAGAACACCCGTTCTTGACAACTTTGGTCGTGACTTAACAAAGATGGCCGAAGAGGATGCATTAGATCCTATCGTAGGTCGTGATAAAGAAATTGAACGTGTAGCTCAGATTCTAAGTAGAAGAAAGAAAAATAACCCAATTCTGATTGGTGAGCCTGGTGTAGGTAAAACTGCTATCGCGGAAGGCCTGGCCCTTCGTATCATTCAGAAAAAGGTGTCTCGTGTTCTATTTGGCAAAAGAGTGGTTACACTCGATTTGGCTTCTTTGGTAGCGGGAACAAAATATAGAGGACAGTTCGAAGAAAGAATGAAAGCGGTGATGAACGAGATTGAAAAATCTCCGGAGGTGATCCTATTCATTGACGAACTACATACCATTGTAGGTGCAGGTGGAGCTTCTGGCTCGCTAGATGCTTCCAATATGTTTAAGCCGGCGCTTGCCCGAGGAGAAATCCAATGCATCGGGGCTACTACCTTGGATGAGTACAGACAATACATTGAAAAAGATGGGGCTTTGGCTCGTAGATTCCAAATCGTAATGGTAGATGCCACTACGCCGGATGAGACCAAGCAAATCTTGAACAATATCAAAGACAAATACGAGAGCCATCACAACGTGAACTACACGGAAGAGGCGATCGAAGCTTGTGTGAATTTATCAGATCGCTATATCAGCGACAGGTTCTTGCCAGACAAAGCCATCGACGTGATGGACGAAGCTGGATCGAGAGTTCACATCAACAATATTTATGTGCCTGACGAAATTGTAAGCTTGGAAGAGTCTATCGAAGACATCAAGGTACAAAAGAATCAGGTGGTGAAAAGTCAGAAGTACGAAGAGGCAGCACAGCTTCGTGACAAAGAGAAGAAGCTTATCGAGCAGTTGGAGACAGCTAAAGCGAAGTGGGAAGAAGAGACTAAATCTCAGCGATTCACTGTAAACGAAGAAAATGTAGCCGAAGTAATCGCTATGATGACTGGCGTACCTGCCAAGCGTGTGGCTCAAAAAGAGAGCAACAAGCTGCTAGGCATGAAAGATGATTTGAAGAAAAAAATCATCGGACAAGACGAAGTCATCGAAAAATTAGCGAAAGCTATTCAGCGTACCAGAGTAGGCTTGAAAGATCCGAAGAAGCCGATTGGCTCGTTTGTATTCTTAGGCCCTACTGGAGTAGGTAAAACAGAATTGGCGAAAGTCCTTTCTCAATACCTATTCGATAAGGACGACGCCTTAGTGAGAATCGATATGAGTGAGTATATGGAGAAATTCTCTGTATCAAGACTCGTAGGAGCACCTCCGGGATACGTAGGCTACGAAGAAGGTGGTCAGCTGACTGAAAAGGTCAGAAGAAAGCCATATAGCGTGGTTCTTTTGGATGAAATCGAAAAAGCGCACCCAGATGTGTTCAACATCTTGCTACAAGTGCTAGACGATGGTATTTTAACTGATGGACTAGGTAGAAAAGTCGATTTCAGAAATACGATCATCATCATGACTTCCAACATTGGTGTGCGTGACTTGAAGGACTTCGGTGCTGGTATCGGGTTCATGAACAAGAACAAAAAGGACAACTTAGATGAAGTGATGAAGTCAACCATCCAGAGTGCTTTGAAGAAGACCTTCAGCCCTGAGTTCTTGAACAGATTGGATGATGTAATCACTTTCAACTCATTGGAAAGAGAGCACATCCACAAGATCATCGATATCACTTTGGACAAATTGCTAGAGCGAATCATCGACTTGGGTTACAACATCGAATTGACAGATAAAGCCAAAGACTTCTTGTCTGAAAAAGGCTATGACTCTCAATATGGTGCGAGACCGTTGAACAGAGCGATTCAGAAGTACCTGGAAGATCCAATTGCTGAAGAGATCCTAAAAGGCGAAGTAGCCGAAGGAGAAACGCTGGTAGCGGATCATAAAGCCAAAGACGATGTTTTGACCATTTCTGTAAAGAAGAAAAAGTCGTCCAAAAAAGAGAAGAAAGAAGAAGAGTAACGACGTCATTTCGAGTGACGGAGGAGCGAGAAATACCCCGACAGCAGCAGTGCAGCTGGGGATATCTCCCTTTACGCTTTCGCTAAAGCTTCAGCGCAAGCGAATGGTCGATATGACGAAGATAAAATAGCTCAAGGTTTAAGCCCTGAGCTATTTTTTTGACCTCTTACCTCATGACGCTAAGATCACGCCTATCGTCGAGATGACAAATAATATTAATACTGGCTTTTGATGTCATTTCGAACGATCCGATCGAGAGGGAGGTGAAGTGAGAAATCTTATTGAACTTCTTAGAGCAAATGATCTGAATCACAGACACGTGCAAGAAGGTATATTGCTAAGGACAATTAAGTTTTGTTGCAAAAACAATCGGTTGGTTCTCCCATTCTCCATTTTTCTTGACGTAAATATCAAGAGTTCCTCTGGATTTCCTAACAGAATCTCCTTCATCTGAAATAGTCCATAAATAACTCGCACCTGATTTCTTACCGCGTCTTAAATCTGAAACCAAATATAAGTATGCATCAGATCCATCCACATTAGTTATTGTTAATCCATGACTATTATGATTCCATCTTCTATCCATTTTATCAGTGATGGTTCCGTAAAACTCCATGCCTCTAACCTGTTCTACAAATTCACAGTGGTCATATGGGCCATTAATTATCCTACTAATCATAACCGTCAAAAAGATAGTTGTGGCAATTGCTGAAAACCCTTTCCCAACAAAGCCTACTCGATTCCACCATCTTTCAGAATTTTCAATTCTTTTAATGTTTTTGATTTGTAAGTTCATATTTCCCAGTGACTTAAAGTCAATACCCCCCATTATACTTCCTGATGAACCACTCGATTGAAACAAGGGTCAGAAGCACAAACAAAATCCATTTGAGATGGATGACTGGGAAGATGTCCTCTTGGGAATGGATGATACCTTTGAGTTGGAAATTGTCGATGTCCATTAATGGCGTCTCCGTATCCGCGTAGAACTTGCCTTCGGTGTTATAAGCTACTTGACGAAGCAGGTCGAAGTCAGCGACTTGATCGAGTTCTTCGAGCTGGAGTTCTTTCACAGAGAATTTTCCATAGACTGTTTCTGGTTTACCATTGAGTGTGACTTTTGCCTGATAGTTGTACAAGCCGGGCTCAAAGTTGGCCGCTTCCAGTCTGGAATAGGCTGAGCTTGGTGTGAAGTTGAATTCTTTATTGAATCCATCGGCATTAGTGACTACTACTTGTACTTGCTCACCATAGACACGTTCGTAAATCTGGTTGTAGATTTCTGCATGGAATTTCACCGTTTGGTTTTCGAAATAGGTATTGCTCTCTGGGTAAAATTTGAACTTTCGTTTGTCCACTTTGGTACTCAGATATTGGATAGTCTTTAGAAAGAGATCATCGAACGTTTCAGAACCATCCGTCGTCGCAAACTCTTGCATTCTCCATTTCCAAATCCCATCAGCCAGCAGATAGGCTGATTTCTGTGCGTTTTGTTCTACCAAGTATAGCAGCGGTTTGTCTGTCTGGATGCTTCCGACTCGTTGATACATCAAGATTTCCGCGTTAGCAGGCAGAGTGGCTTCTCCATAGGGCACACTCACGGGCGGGAAGCTATTGAAGTTTTCACGAGCTTCATCCGCCAGAGAAAACAGGCTAAACTCATCATTCAAAGCTCCAAAAACCATGTCTCGTTTGGCACCTTTCTGACTAAAAGTAAAAAGCTCCTCCGTTCGGCTGGCCATCAAGATATTGGACCTGCCGCCAAAGATGAGCAATGCCGGCACGCCTTGTTCTCTTTGTTTTTGCACGGCCTCATTCGCTTGTTTGTATCGGTTATACGCTTGGTGAGCGATCACCAAATCATATTTGTCTTCCTTCCATTCATTCACACCAGGAATGTAGGTCGTCAACTCATAGTTTTGATTTTTTTCAATTACGGCAGCCAGCGTTTTGATATCCGGATGTGGTGTAGGTGCTACTAGCAATATCTTTTGTTTGCCATCCACTACGTCAACAAAAATCCTCCTGAAGTTGTTGGAAGCCACCGACTCTCCTTTCAGTACTTTTAACCGAAGGTCAAGTTGTTGCATGCCGTTATCACCTGCTTCTACTTCCAGTTCTACTCTTGTCAGTCCTTCGTTGCTGGTGAGTTTTACATTTTGAGCAGCCAATACTTTCCCATTACCTCGTACTTCTAATCTCACCTCTTGACCCGCATAACCATGATTAACCACCTCAGCGACTACTGGGAATTTATTTCCTTGATAAGCCAGTTTGTTGTACAATACATTTTGCAAGACTAAATCTTGTTTTTGCAAGGTGTCCCCGACGCCTATGGCATACACGGGGTAATTGTATGGAAAAAATGCTGGCGAAGTGCCTTGGTTATATTTTCCATCAGATATCAAATAAACGCCACCCAGATTCTTTCCTTCATAATTGGACTGCAAATCTCTGAGCCATCTATCCAGATTGGTAATTTTCTGATCAAAAACGATTTCATTCAAACTAGCAGATTTTCCATCCAACGTATGAACAAAAACTTCATAGTTTTTGGATTCTAGTTTCTGTTTCACTTGCTCTGCATCAGTCAAAAATTGCTGTCGCTGAACAGAGTCCAGTCCCTGAACCATCGAAATGGAATTGTCGATGGCGATCACAAATGATGGTTGCTCTACTTCATTCACCATTTGGTTAAGCAATGGATTGAGTAAAAGAATCAACAAAACAAAAATGAGCAGAAATCTGAGTCCGTTGAGCAGCCAGTTGGTCAAACTATTCCAAGGTGACTTTTTGGTGTACACCAAATAGGAAATAGCCGCCGCCAAAAGCAAACAAAGTGGCACGTACCAAACGGATTGTTCAAAGGTTAATTCTGGCAATTTCTCAGCTTATGATGGAAAGTGATTGTACGAAAAAATGAAGATAATGATTGGGGGTGGAAAAGAAAAGGGGTGAGTAATTTTATAAATATTACCGTCATAGCCCTGCTTGTCGGGGCTATCCCTTTCGACTGGTAGCATGACTGAAGAACAGCTCTTACCACAGGCGGATCACCCGGACTACCGCCGGGTGATGACGACTGTTGTATTTTAATTTTATTATGTCAACATCGCACCATCCACTTGGATCACCTGACCCGAGATGTAAGTCGACTGGTCTCCACCTAAGAATACGCAACAATCTGCTACTTCTTCTGGCTGACCACCACGTTTCATTGGGATGGCGTCTCTCCAGCCTTGAACGGTCTTTTCGTCCAAGGCATCCGTCATATCCGTTTCGATGAAGCCAGGAGCTACTGCATTACATCTGATATTTCTAGACCCTAGTTCCAATGCTACTGATTTGGTAAAACCGATAATACCTGCTTTAGAAGCGGCATAGTTGGCCTGACCGGCGTTTCCTTTTACGCCTACTACTGAAGTGATATTGATGATAGATCCAGCTTTTTGTTTCATAAAAGTACGTGTAGCTGCTTTCACGGTGTTGAAACATGATCTCAAGTTGATATTGATCACGTCGTCCCACATCTCTACAGTCATTCTCATCAACAGATTATCCTTAGTGATACCCGCATTATTCACCAAAATATCCAGGCTACCGAAGTCTGCTACCACATTATTAATCAACTCTTCTGCAGCAGCAAAATCAGAAGCATCTGATCTATACCCTTTGGCTTGCACACCTTTGGCTTCTAGCTCTTTTACTAATGCTTCGCCCTTCTCTACACTAGACAAATAAGTGAATGCTACATTAGCGCCTTGTTCGGCATATTTCATCGCGATGGCACGTCCGATTCCTTTAGAAGCACCCGTGACCAAAGCTGTTTTTCCTTGTAATAAACCCATGTTTGATTTGATTTGTATCTCGTTAGATTTTCTTAAAGCCTCAAAAGTAATCGCTTTCGCTAAATGTGCCTTATGGAGAGATGAAATATTGGTCAGACACCCCTCATATCTGGAAACAAAAAAATCCCGCAGGCCAAAGCCCACGGGATTACTAACTACTCAATTCACCTTTTCTTTACAACACTACTTCTTCCAACTCTGGTGCTGCCGGAAAGTCAACTGGAATCTGAGTAGAACCAAACAAGAAGTTGCTGATGGTTTTGTCTCCAATTAACAGAACAGTATCTACCAAATTTTCCTTGGTATAACCTGCCTCGAAGAAAGCATCTATGGCAGATTGCTCAGGCTTACTTCTATTCACTGTCGCACTTTTTACATATTTGGCCAAAGCATCTAGCTTAGAATCAAACGAAGCTGCTCCTGTTCTTATTTCTAGGATTTCCTCTTCAGTAAATCCATTCATCTTACCGATTGCTGTGTGCGCTGCTTTACAATAGTCACAATCATTGACTTCGCTCACTACCAGGTTTACGACTTCCTTTTCTTTTCCAGACAAGGAAGTTTTTCTTCCCGACAAGGCCAGATAATCAGCCAAAGCATTTTCTGAATGTGTGTAGGTCGCATACAGGTTTGGTACGAATCCTACCTGACTTTTCAAGTTGTCAAAAATCGCTTGATTGTTTGCTGATACTTCTTCTCTTGAGGGTACGTTAAAGCTTTCCATTTTTCGTTTGTTTATGATTTAAAATTTTAATTTCTAATCGTATAAACTGGATAAGCTTGCGCAGGTAATAGCTAATTATTCCTGAATGATTGTCGATTTTTCCCGATCTACCACATTTTGCTTTCTAAACTCCACCGGAGACGAATTCGTGCATTTTTTAAAGAGCTTATTGAAGGAGGAGACATTATCAAAACCAAGGTCAAAAGCGATCTCCTTAGCTGATTTACTGGTTTTCAACAGTTGACGTCTAGCTTCTATGACCACTCTATCGTGAATGAGTTGCAGTGGCGATTTGCTGCCATGCTGCTTAAACACGTTTGACAAGGTCTTTGGAGATTTGAACATCAAGTCCGCATAATCAGCGACCTGCTTCAATGATTTATAATGTTCATCTACCAACACGTTAAATTTCCTAATGGTCTCGGATGCATCGGTCGCCACTGAAACACCTAAGGTCTGTGCTCGAGCCAAGCGCGTGCATTTGATAATGAACCTTTTCAATAACATCTGGAGCATCTCCCCTTGAATGTTGTCCTTGTTTTGAAATTCATCTTCAAATACCTGCAACAAAGACTGCAAACTGCTTCTCTCCTTTTCATCCAATGACAAAATCGGCAGGTCTCTGGCTCCCATAAATAATAGCCCATTGCAGGAGACTTCATGGTCGTGGTCTTTGATACAATAGAACTCACGATTGAATGACAATACAGTAAGCGCTGGCAACGGCCTATGAAACCTGACCGAATGCACGTAAGTGACTGTGGTGATTTCATCAGGCCCAAGAGTAATTGTCGACCCATCCACATCAAAACACACAGGATCATCTCCTTGATTCCAGATCATGTGAATCAAACCTTTTTGAATACTGGCGTCTTCTACAATAAGCCCTACATTATCAGTCAATCGAAGCAAAGCATTGAGCTGATGGTCTTTATAATCGAAATACATCTTTTGCTATTTCTATCTAAAACACCTCCTTTCAGAATTGGTTCTCTGTTTTATAAAAACTTCAAATTTCAATTCGCTACCACTTGTATGGATCTCTGACCAAATGAAACATTTTGCTTGTATATCAGTAAAAAAAGCAGGATTTTAGCAGTTGACTCTAAGAGTCAGCTATAAGAAAAAGTAAGCATGCATAGAAAGAAATTTACGGATACCGCGATTAACTCGCTGATCATTGTGATGATGATCTCGTTCGTGATTTCTGATGTTTTTCCTGATTACTCACTAGAGCAGCAAACAGTGAACATGGAAGAAGCCGATTTGGATGGTGAAGAATCCAGTGAAGAGAAAAAGGAAAGTTCCGAACAAAAGGAAAAATTCCAACAAGACATTTCTCATGCTCATGGCCTAATTTTCGAGGCTCAAGACAAACGAGGTCATTTATCTAATGATCTGTTGCTTCAGGAGCTTTGCCTACCGGTAATCACCCCTCCGCCCGACCGATTGATTTAAGACTATCATAGTCTACGCTCAACCTTAAACTTTAAGTCAATTATTCAATCGGACTCATTGAGTCTATACAAATATGCATCATGAAGAATTCAGATAATCAAGGATTTTTTAGTCACTTAGGTAGTGACTTTCCGGCCAGTTTGGTCGTATTTTTAGTAGCCGTTCCACTGTGTTTAGGAATTGCTTTGGCGTCAGGCGCGCCGTTGTTTTCAGGTATTATTGCTGGTATTGTAGGCGGTATTGTTGTAGCCTTAATCAGTAAGTCACAGCTTGGTGTTAGTGGTCCTGCTGCCGGATTAGCTGTAATTGTACTCACCGCGATTGGCGACATGGGTTCTTTCGAAAATTTTCTTGCCGCTGTAGTAATCGCTGGTATTTTTCAGGTGCTACTGGGTGTTTTCAAGACGGGAGTTTTTGCTTATTACCTCCCCTCTTCAGTCATCAAAGGTATGCTTTCAGGTATTGGATTGATTATCATCCTAAAGCAAATTCCTCACGCTTTTGGATATGACGCAGATCCTGAAGGCGACTTAGATTTTATCCAGTCTGATGGACACAATACTTTCACAGAATTGTTTTATGCATGGGAAAATATTACGCCAGGTGCCTTAGTAATCAGTATGCTTGGTTTAGCTATTCTTATTCTATGGGAGCAGCCATTCATGAAAAAATTCAGCTTTACTAAAATATTAAATGGTCCATTATTGGCTGTCGCAACGGGTATTGGTCTAAATGTATTTTTCGATGGCAATGAATTCTTCTCTCTTCATGGTGAGCATGTCGTAAACATCCCTGTAAATGACAGTATTCAAGCTTTCTTTGGACAATTCACGAGTCCAAACTTTGCCATGCTTACTGAATCCAAAACATACACAGTGGCATTAACGATCGCTATCGTAGCGAGTATCGAAACACTTCTTAGTGTAGAGGCTACAGACAAAATGGACCCTGAAAGAAGAATTACACCTACCAACAGAGAACTTATCGCTCAAGGCGTTGGTAACTCAGTATCTGGCCTTATCGGAGGTCTACCAATTACTCAAGTAATCGTAAGAAGTTCTGCCAACATCCAATCTGGTGGTAAAACCAGAGCTTCAGCATTTTTCCACGGTATCATGCTCTTAGTTTGTGTAATGGCTATTCCTCAAGTGCTAAACCTTATCCCACTAGCTAGTTTGGCTGCTGTCCTTTTAGTTGTAGGATACAAACTGGTCAAGCCATCGATTTTCAAGGCGATGTACAAGACTGGACATTCTCAATTCTACTCTTTCATTGTCACTATAGTGGCTATTGTATTTACTGATCTATTGACGGGTATTGGTCTTGGCTTGGCCGTGGCAATGGTATTTATACTGTGGAATAACTTCAAAACGCCGTATCACTTTGATCCTAATGAAATCAAAGAAGGTGAGCCGATTAAAATTGATTTATCTGAAGATGTGAGCTTTTTGAACAAAGCAGGGTTTATCAAGACTTTCGGATTACTTCCAGAGAATTCGCATGTGATCATAGATGCCACCAGGACGAAAGACATTCATTGGGATGTACTAGAAGTAATTGAAGATTTTAAAATCAATGCCAAATCCAGAGGCATAAATCTAGAGTTGGTTGGATTTGATAAACACCTGTCTATAATGGAATAGAAAATGATGCAGTGCCGCCATGGTTACTTTTTGGACTTAAATCCAGAAATTAGTCATGGCGGCTTTTTTTTATAGCTTATTAGCCAATTGTTTGGCCTTCCTTTTTGCTTTGTAATGCGCTTTGGTAGCAAAATATAATACCTTCTCCACTTCCGCATGCACCTTGCCTTCTGCGCTCACCAAATCCACTTTCATTACATAATCCTTCTCTTTTAGTTCACTCAGTTCTTTCTTGACCTGCGATACAAATTCCTTGGTGATGACAAACTCGGCGTAAAGTGTGGTATTACCCGGTCTTCTGAATCTTATCGAAGCCGACTTATCCCACACCACATAATCCTTGCCCAGAATATTAATCAGCTGCACCATGTAGATTCCATCTACGCAGCTATACATGGACCCACCATAGATCGTACCTACATAGTTTCTGGTTTTGTAATTGAGTGGCAATTTGATTTTGGCATAATGAAAATCGTCGCTAGCCTCTATCATTCGAGCACCCGTCCTTCTAAACCCAGGAAAGAGGTTGAACATCCATTTGAACACCCTACCGCGTCCAAAAAAATCGCCCAAAGTATATAGTAGTTTTTCCATCCCATTTGATCGTCATAATTCTATATTTTGACTGCCGGTTACTTTAATCCTATGCTTCTGCAGCGTCTTGACTTTTTCAGGATTATCGGTTAACATTCTGATTGAACCTACACCGATTTGTTTCAATATCTTGGCAGCTGCAGAAAAGTCTCTATTGTCCTTACTAAACCCAACCGCTTCATAAGCCACGGCCTGATTTATACCTTGCCGTTTATATTTCACGCTATTCAAAAGAGCAAAATGGCCATTGCCTTTTCCTTCCTGATCCAATAAAATGATAATGCCCTTTCCTGCTTCTCCAATCAATTGCTGTGATATATCCATTTGTTCCTGACAGTCACACTCAACGCTATTGAAATAATGACCAAAAATGCAGGAAGAATGAACTCTACATAGCACATCCTCTGCTCCTGCCAAATCTCCAATCATCAAAGCAATTGACTCCTTTTGACCATCATAATAAAGCGCTTCAGTAAACTCACCAAATTTAGTTTTCAATGGTCCTTCTGCCAGTTTCACTATCATATTTCAACTACATTTATTCATTCGGTTTCAAGATACGGAAACGATACCAAAGAGTTCCTGCAGGACCATACAATAAAAAAAACCTCACAGGAATATCCCATGAGGCCCTACTAATCCACATAATAATATCTGTCTATCTAAACCATTTACCCTCCGGCATTTCTGGTTCTATTTGATCTTGCATATCACTCCTGTTTTCACTGATCCATTTTTCCATTTTTTGGATTATTTGAGGATTGGACTCGGCCATGTCAACCATTTCTGATGGATCATTTTTCAGATCATAAAGCTCCCAACTACTTTCTGTGTTATGCCTCAACATTTTCCAATCCCCCATTCTTATGGCTTGTTGAAGTTCATTGGATTGATAAACCATGGCGTCCCAATCAAAGGCGGGTAATTCCCAATAAAGTGCTTCATGCCTTAATTGCTCATCTTCATTGCCTAATAAGGTAGGGACGATTGATAGGCCATCAGTACTATTTGGCACCAAGTCGCTCGCATTTGCCATGTCAGCTAGAGTCGGCATAATATCAGGAAAATAAATAGGCAGCTCACTAACAATCCCAGGGTTTATTTTTCCCGGCCACTTAACAATAAACGGCACTCTTATTCCGCCCTCGTAAAAGGTATGTTTATACCCCCTAAATGGTTGATTAACAGAAAAATAGGCATCATATTTTTTACCTCCACCATTGTCTGAACAGAAAATCACAATCGTATTGTCCTCAATATTCAATTCTTTTAATAGCGACTGAATCTGGCCTAAATCTCTATCAACTCGACTATTCATACCTGCATATTCTTTTGCTTCAAGCGGTAAATTCAAAGAATCATATAACAAAAATGAAGCATCATCATTTGGTATTACCGGATTACCAACATCATCTGTATGCGGTATCGTCCAAGAGCCGAAGCAAAAAAATTGTCCCTCTTTATTATCTCTAATAAACTGTTTCATTTTTTTCATAATGATGTTCTGAGTATAAGATTCCGAACTACTATCTGATGGAATTTCAACTTTCTTGCCATTATTCCATAGATAATCTGTATAATAGAAATGGGCATGTATCTGGTGGTAATACCCGAAAAACTCATCAAAACCTTGTTTTTCAGGAACGCCGGATGTTCTGACATCACCCAAGCCCCATTTACCAAATCCACCGGTTGTATAACCTTTCGCCTTTAATATTTCGGCAAAAGTGGTATCCTCATCATTGATCGCAATTCCACCTGTATTACCTCTCAACGAAGTGTGACCAACATGTTGCCCAAGAAGCAAAGAACTTCTTGAAGGTGCACAAACAGAACTTCCGGCATACGCTTGTGTAAATTTCATGCCCTCAGCTGCCAACTGATCAATGAAGGGTGTTTGAATTATTTTTCCTCCATAAGTTCCGGGCACCCCATAGCCCATATCATCAGCCATAATAAAAATGATATTAGGTGGTTTTGTCTCTTGATTCTCAAGATTTCGAGAACTACAAGAATTCATAAGAACCAAAAAGAGACATACTGCCGTGAAATTGTACAATGTTTTAAAAGTCATCATTTAATAGTTTTAGGTAATCAAAAGTCAAATTGTTAAAATCATAATTTTCTTCGTGCAGGTGTTTGATGATTTTTTCATCCTTTTTAAACACAATCCATTTAGGCTTACCTGATTCCCATTCAGCCGAAACTGTCAGTCCACCCAGTGCTGGAAGATCATAAAATGCTGCGTTTTGCCATTCCTTAGTCATGGCAGGGAATATTCTGATATCATCTTGATGAGATTGTAACATCATGTGAATAGGAACAAGTATCAAAGAACTGTATCCGGTTAAGAAATAGGGCTGTTCCAAAACGGGAGCGTTAGTCTCATCAAATATTAATGCCTCTCCCATAGTAGCTTCAGATTGGTCAATCAGCTTGGTGCATAAATTGGACATCTGAAATGACATTTCTCCATTCCCATATAGTGCTTCAGTCAGAGCAAACCAATTCGACACAAAACTGATCATACCTTTTCCTTTCAAATTCCTTTCCCAAGTATTATCCAGCGTATTTCGAACCCTTGCTTTATCTAAATAGGGGATTTGCTCAATAGCAGGATAACCAAGATATGCGGCAGCTCGAATTCCGAAATAACCACCCCCTTCTCGTTTCTGAGGATCATCCAAAAACTCTAAATAGTACTTTTCATTTTGAGGAATAGCCAAAGATTCGACCACCTTCCTCCATTTCTGGCTTAAATCCTTATCCACCCCTTTTTTCTCTGCATATTCTGCTGCGGTCATAAGATTCCATCTGGCGGCTAAAACAGCATCCAGAACAGAATTTTCCATTATATTTTCTGATACAGAAAGCAGAGGTGGCAGATAGTAAATTCCACGTTCATTATCCCATACTACCAATGAACTCCACAATTCGGCGGTGCCTTTCAAAACAGGATAGGCATACTCGTCTTCAAAGAAAGGATCAGGGTATAGTCTATTTAGAATATGAAACATGCTAGCCGCAAATCCATCCAACTGTCTTTGCCAATCCCAATGCGAATCGCCTTCATAAACGACATTATCGCCAAAAGCCGTTAACTCATGGCCAAATGCCATAGCCAAAGGGCTAAGCGACTCCAGATACGTTTGTTTCCCGCGATCCTGACCCTTATAACTCAGATTATGGGTTCCCTGGAAAGGAAAAATTCTATTCACATTCGCTCGCAGTGCTTCAGGCTGATAGTGCCATTGCGCCATTTTATTAGCCTTTTCTCTATGTCCCAGAGAGGCAAAGGCAAGTGTTGACCACCCGGCATGTCCATACGTAAAAGCATGCATATCCCAATAAGTAGGAATTGAAAACTGCATTTCGCCAGGTAAAAAATGATCTGCTCCCGCAGTACTCATTAGAAAATAAAGACTTCGATAAAACCATTTGGCATAATCACTCTCTGGTAAGATGATAGATCCCATCTTATCCCAATCTTTATCTACTACAGCAAGATGTTCTGCCCTTAACGCCTCTATGGTTTGTTTTTTTGAAACAGCCTCTAATGCAATATTTTGATAATCAGGGTCATCAAATTCTGTGGTAATTGCTAACAATATTAATGCTTCACCATTGTCGTCCAATTCTAGTGTTACATTCCTTGATTTATTGGCATTTTGAATGCTGGAAGGGATATAGTGACAGGCCGCATATTTGGAATACCCCAGCGTATCATAATTCACCCATGTGCGGAGTTTATTATTCAGTGGGGTACTTTTTTCCGGTAAAGTCAATACCCAATCACGGGAGTCATCCGATAGATCCTTTAATCGAAAAACTAATAGGTGTTTATTTGATTTTGAAAAGAAGATTTCAGTTTCATAGCCCACACCGTTCTTCGACTCAACCTTTGTTGTCAGTACACCACTTTTTATGTCTAGCACTTGATCAAAGTGTGCATTAACTAATTGCTCATTTTTGAAATGATCAGTCTTGACTAATCGAAAACCATCTAACGGCTTTCTCCTGATCGAATCTTCCCACAGGTCGGTAAACCATAGTTGGTCGAAACCCAAACCATTTAAATCGACAAGCCCACCCATTTCAGCATTGCCCATAAGATATCTTAGGGCTACAGAGTCGTAGGATTCCCGATGAAAATTATATTGCCTTAAAGGCATCTCCTTTCTAACCGGATGTTCCGAAGGCTGTTGACAGGCTAAAAAGAAAAAAACTAGAGTAGAAAATAATAGATAACCCCTTATCATGATCAATAAAAATATTTTTGAAGCATGAAACCGTAGTTTCATGCTTCAATTAAATTGAAAAAATTGGGGTATAAAGTATCCGACTGCGATTTTTATGTTGTCGGATTTAATGTCCTATGTTTTTTACCAGAACATGGCGTATAACACAGCGGTAATAATACAAATCGCAAATGCCGCAATATTGAAAATGGGACCGGTTTTGAATAGACCTGCGTTGAGCTCTATTCCTTTCTCATCGTCAGCACCTTTGTTTTCCATCTGGCTCACTATGGCTATAACTACCATCGTACCCAAGGCCGTCAATCCCATCTGATTCATAAACGGAATACCTGGCACCATTTTCAACCCAACTGCAATAGGAATAGACAAAATCGCTCCCCATATCGCTGCTTTGTTGGTAGTCTTTTTCCAGAACAATCCCAGAATGAATACAGCCAAAATACCCGGGCTCACGATTCCGGTGTACTCCTGAATAAACTGGAATGCCTGATCAATACCACCCAACAACGGAGCCATTACGCAGGCAATTGCCAAGGCTACTCCTGCAGCCAAACGACCAGTTGACACCAATTGTTTTTCTGAAGCATTTTTATTGATATACTGCTTGTAAATATCCATAGTGAAGATAGTAGAAGTAGAGTTTAGCATAGAAGCCAAAGAGGATACTACTGCCGCAGCCAATGCCGCAAAAGCCACACCTTTTAATCCTACAGGCAATAATTGCAACAACCATGGGTAAGCCTTATCCGAAGCCCCTGCTCCTGGAAGGTTCATTTGTCCAGCTTCTCCAAGTCGTGCCATAATCTCAGGATCATTTACCATCACATAAGCCGCGATACCTGGAATAACTACAATAAATGGAATGATCAATTTCAATCCAGCCGCCAGTGCAATACCTTTTTGAGATTCTTCTAATGACTTGGCTGCCAAAGTTCTTTGGATAATGTATTGGTTGAATCCCCAGTAGTAGATGTTGGCTACCCACATACCACCTACAAGTACCCAGATACCCGGTAGGTTTTTGAATTCAGGATTTGATTCGTCTAATATCATGTGGAAGCTATCAGGTGCTGCTTTGAGCAAATGATTGAAACCGGCCATTACGCCTGCGCCATCAGATACTACGTCTAGCGCCAAGTAAGTAGTTACTAATCCGCCAAGCACCAAGAATACTACTTGAATTACGTCAGTCCAGGCCACAGCAGATAAACCGCCGTAAAGCGAATAAGCCGCAGCGAAAAGGCCCAATCCAATCACTCCATACATCATTGGGATACCCATGATCGTCTCTAATGCAAGCGACCCTAGATACAATACCGAGCTGAGGTTTACGAACACATACAAAGCAATCCAAAAGACCGCCAAAATGGTTTTAAGGTTGGTACTGAATCGTTTCTCTACAAATTCAGGAATGGTATAAAGCCCTTTTTCAATAAAAATGGGAAGGAAATATTTTCCGACAATGATCAACGTGATCGCTGCCATCCATTCGTAAGAAGCAATGGCTAATCCCAAAGCAAACCCGGATCCCGACATCCCAATAAACTGCTCAGCAGAGATATTGGCTGCAATCAAGGAGGCTCCGATCGCCCACCATGGCAGTGATTTCCCCGCCAAGAAATAGTCTTCGGCATTTTTTTCATGTCCCTTTTTGTCCCGAGACACAAATAAGCCAACGCCCAGAATGACTGCACAGTAGGCAGCAAAAATGATAAAATCTAAGGTTGAAAAATTCATATTAGTTATTTAGTAGTTTGTATTTGATGCCAAATGTCATTGACACCTCTTGTTTTGGTTCTAATTTGATCAAGCCATGCCCCGTATTGAATGCATTGGGTGGACAAGTCACTGGCTCAACAGCAATACTTTTTCTAGAAGGAGGCGTATAGATTTGAAAGTATTTGTATCTCCCAACCTCACTCTCCTGGCAAATTTCGATTTCAATACCTTGCTTTTGGTCACGCAAAAAGACTTGATATTCTCCATTTTCGTGTACTTCAAAGCAATCGTCCAAGGCTTTACCAGCCAATGAAGACTCTTCTTCAAAGCCATGCTCATTCGAAAGCGTATTGCCTACGTTTGAGCTCAATCGCTTAGCAGGCCCCATTTCCAAATCAATTTGATCTAAATCTTCGAATTGAAAATAAGGATGCCAGCCATCACCCAAAGGCAATGTCTCACTACCTGTGTTTTGAATCTGTGTATGAAATTTTACGCCGCTGCCATCCATGGTATAAGTCAAAAGGAGCTCATATGGGAATGGATAGCCCAAATCAGTTCCTTTATACACATATCTTAATTTCAACATGGCTCCAGCTTCATTAGCAGATTGACCGACTATTTCAAACGGTCTATTGTGTAGTAGTGCATGCAAGCTATTGTTAGTCGGTAGGTCATTAATCCCCAACTGATAGGATTTACCCTCAAATTCGTATTTTCCGTCAGGAATCCGATTTGGATATGGAGATAGCTTACAACCTTTATATGCCGTATGATGATCATGAATTATTTCATTTTCAGATCGATAGCCATCAATTACAGAAGCCATGTTTCCCTCCGAGTTCCTCACCACCAAATCATTAATTCCTGCTCCAAAATCAGTTAGTATTTCAATGTACTCCTGAGTATTTTCATTAACCAAACGAATGGCCTTGAAATTCCCAAGTTTAATTTCTTGAATGCTAAACACAATGCAATATTTACCGATTCACCCCGGCAATGGGATTAGATATATTTCAAAATGGGGGGAGATTTATTTCAATCGTTCTGGGGGGACGGCTAAACTCACCAAAATCGAGCTTATTTCAAAATTGAATTAAAAAATTTGATAGCAATCCAACCAAAAATGATCACATCTCCACTCCCGTCCATCTGGACTAATGGGCAATATACAGGATATATTATTAAACGTATAATTTACATTTAATAAAATTAAAGGATACCTATATGGAAAAAGTCTATTTATACATTTATACCATTTGTCTTACCCAGACAAAAGTGAATTCTAGTCAATGATAATCTGATTTCGAATGAGGTCTTCATAATTGTCGCGTTTCCTTACCAAATGTGCTTCACTGTCAACAACAAATACCTCCGCTGGTCTAAATCTGGAATTGTAATTGGATGCCATGCTGTAGCCGTAAGCTCCGGCGCTATTGATGGCCAGAAGATCGCCTTCTTTGGTCTCTGGCAACACACGATCTACGGCAAAATTGTCTATCTCACAGATATTACCGACCACGGTATATTTTTGTTGATCGCCTTGTGGATTGCTTGTATTTACAATCTCGTGATAAGCACCATACATCATCGGGCGGATCAGTTGATTGAAGCCACTGTCAATTCCTACAAACTCCGTCCCGCCATTGCGCTTGCGCACGACACATCTGGATAGCAAATGGCCAGCGTTTCCCACCAGAAAACGGCCCGGCTCGAACCACAACTGCAGCTTGCGGCCGTACTTTTCGCAAAAAGCAGTAAACTCCACATCCAACTGCTTGCCTAGCTCCACCACGTCGATTACCTCATTACCATCTCCTACATCTACTTTGATTCCTCCACCAAAGTCGATGAAATCCAATTTCTCGAATTGCATGGCGATGTCGAAAACGGCCTTTGCTCCGTTGATAAAAATTTCTGGGCTCATGATCACCGAACTCGAGTGTATGTGAATGCCATCGATATGTAGATCGTATTGAGACTCAAGAGCTTTCACATCATCAATCTGATCCAAGGAAATACCAAATTTCGATTGCTTGTGCCACCAATCCACTTTGTCCGTGTTCGATTGCGCCGCTATCTGTGGATTGAGCCGGATGCAGACTGGTACAGAGCCACCATATTTTTTAGCGAATTTTTCCAAATTGGACAGATTCTCAATATTGATTTTCACACCCAACTCCACTGCTTGCTCGATTTCAGAAAAATCCACACAATTCGGTGTGAACACAATATCATTAGGCTGATAGCCAACAGTCAATCCCATCTGAATTTCGGATATGGAGACGGTATCCAGGCCTGTGCCTTGTTTGAGCAGATACTTCATTACACTCATGTTGGTCAGTGCCTTGCAGGCGTATTTCACCTTCAGGTCTACACTACTGAACCCCTGTCGAAAGCGATCCAGATGCTCCTTAATTTCATCAGCGTCGTACACGTATAGTGGTGTCCCGAACTTTTCTGCTAAACCTTCTACGGGAATATTTTGAATCTTATAAGTATTGTTTTCCAATTTCATGGCAGTTGCTATTTTGGTCATCGGACCATTTTCATAATTTCATTTTCGTTGTCTCGCATCCACTGGGTGCGACGCATAAGTTCCAGTACACGTTCGTATTGCACTTGGTTGGGTACATGAATCAGTTCATTTCTCAGGTGCCAGCTCAGCATGCCATGGCTGCCCCACTGCATGTAATGCGGCAAGGAACTCCACTCTTCTTCGGTCATTTGGCGATGTGAATTGTAGCCATTGAGGAAAGCTCTGAACAAATCAGACTTTAGCTCGTTATCAACAAAACAGAAACCATTGATAGTCATGCCTACATCAAACATGAGCTGGTCGCTGCAAGCCTCTTCGAAATCGATGATTGCGACCAAGTCATTGCCATTGTAAATCGTATTGTTGGGGAATAGATCTCCGTGTACAATTCCTCTCGGTAAGGATGTATCAAGGTTTTCTAATAGGTAGTCCGTTTGCTCTTTAAAATACCCGAATACTTCAGGCATGGGATTTTGGCTTTCGCCAAATTCTGAAACCAGTTGTTGGCAATTATCCAGATGAACGGCATTCTTCTTTTCCAACCCAGTGGTGAGAGAAATCAAACTCAACTTTCCTACTTCCTCACCCATCTGATAGGCCACGGTTTCGCTCAGATCTGGCTCGGTTCCTACTTTGAATTCGTAGAGCATCACGAAATGCTTGTCAGACTTTTGGATATACGTCCCTGATTTATCGGCTATCGGGAAGGCCGTTTTGATACCCGCCTTTTTCAATGCTTCCATCAAGCGGACTTCGTATTCCAACAGGTGTAACGGTTGCTGTTTGCAGATGCGATACAGTATAGGGCCTTGCTCCGTGATTACTTTTAGGTTTTCATTGGCATAGCCTTGGGTGAGGGTTTCTATGCCAAGCACCTGCCCGAGGTCGTAGCCCTGCATTACTTCTGCTATCGTTTGTTGCAATGTTTCTTTCATTTTTCTAATAACTAGATCATCTAGTGTATTCTGTTTTTATCATTTGGTTGTTGGTCTTGTGACCAACAACGGCGATGGTTTTTTGACTAACAACGGTTGAAGGGTTTCAAATCCCCCTAGCCCCCTTTTTCTAAGGGGGAAAAAGGACCCGTCATATCGACTGGAAGGAGATATCCCCTTCGACAGTGCAGACCGCTGGGGACTTCTCCCCTTTTGGGTCGAAGTGACGTGATCTTTCAAACAGCCTTCATTACTCATCCAACCCCACCGGCACTAAAGTAAAGCCATAGCTGTAATTTTTGGCAGGGATCGTGTACTCTTTGTGCACTCGCCTGCCCCAGCTGGTATCTCCACCTACGCCCATTTGTATGTGGTCTATATTCCAGGTGACTAATGGCTTTTTCTTAATGTCCGTGGTGTGTCTATTAGGACTTGGTCTTGGGGTGTGGTCAATGTCCGCCAGCTCCAGATTCATTGCACGGGTGTTTAGCAGTGAGTCTCCGATCACTTTTAAGCCCAATCCGTCTGCATTTTTCAAGCTCGCCCAGCGAACCGACGACTTGTTTCCAAACTCTTGTGGACGGACATACGGATGATACTGATCCCAAACGGTTCCGCTGTAGGTATCCACTTTTGCTCCGGTGTTTTTATCCCAATAGGTTTCGTGCGGACCTTTACCAAACCAGCTCATTTGGTCAAATTCAGGATTCAACACGAGTTTCATTCCGAATCTAGGTAAGTCAGGTAAATCTCCCTTTGGCATAAACTGATTATAGACGTGAATGCGCCCATCGCTTTGGATAGTATATGTGGTAATGTATTCAGATGAATTAACATCTGGCAATTCAAAACTGGTTTGTATCACTACCTCATTCGATTCTTTCCCTATCACTTCCAACTTTTGGAGCTGCTGATTTTTTCCGGCAAAGTGCCAAATGCCATTTCTGGCTGGCATGCCATTACCCAGATCATTGTCTACCGGTGCTCGCCAGAAGTCGGGCTCCAAACCACTTATTAGTAGTTCGTTTCCATTGAGTTTCCAACTTTCTATTTGCCCCGTGGTTTTTGAAAAAGTGATTTCATTGGCAGTATTCCTTACCACAAAAGAGGACTCATCTTCTACCAAGTCGAGTGGGGAAGCATTTGCATCTCTGACATTCGAGACTGGCTTACTAGCTGGAATGACAAATTGATTCCATGCCACTTCATGTCCGGCAGGCACAAGTGCCGTGGCTACTTTCGTTTTAGCAGTGATGGTGAGGATTTGTTCTTTTGCAGTATTATCAAATTTGAGATTTGAGATTTGAAATTCTTGGCTTGTATGAGGTGTAACTGCTAATGTTGGCAATAAACCCTCTGTAATCAATCCCTCATCATCTTTCAATTGCCATGCAAAATCGAATTGACTCAAATTTATAAAGTCGTATTTGTTTTGGATCACAAATTTTCCATCCTCCAAATCAACCGCTTTGATTTTGATGTTTTGGTACACTTTCTTCACTTCCCAAATGTGGGGATTGATGATTCTGTCGGCCTGCACCAGTCCGTTGATGCAGAAATTAGAGTCGCTCTTGACAGGCGCATGCGGATAGTCGCCGCCGTAGGCGAAATACTCTTCGCCATCTTCGGAGGTCTCTAGCAATCCTTGATCCACCCAATCCCAGATAAAGCCACCTTGCAGCGATTTGTACTTTTCTATCGCGTCCCAATAGTCTTGCAGATTACCTACACTGTTGCCCATGGCGTGGGCATATTCGCACAAGATCAAGGGCTTGTTTGAGTTTTTTTCGGCATACTCCACAATGCGCTCTATCGAGTGATACATAGGTGCCTGGATGTCTGAATAATCCGAATTTTGAGCCATTTCGTATTGTACTGGTCGGCTTTGGTCTTGGGCTTTAAGCCAATCGTAGGTCGCTTGAAAATTGACACCATAACCCGCTTCATTCCCTAGCGACCAAGTCACAATACTGGTGAAGTTTTTATCTCGCTCGTACATTCTTTGCACTCGATCCAAGTGCGCCTTTTGCCAGGAAGGTTGGTTGGCCAGGGTCACGTCAGGATTCTGAATCTCCATGCCATGTGATTCAATATTGGCCTCGTCTACCACATATAACCCGTATTCATCACACAGCTCATACCAGCGTGTGACATTGGGATAGTGACTGGCTCGCACGGCGTTGATGTTGAATTGCTTCATCAGTTTGATGTCTTTAATCATGCTGGCTTCGTCTACTACATGCCCAGTCACCGGATCGTGTTCATGACGGTTCACTCCCTTGATCATTACGGTTTGGCCATTGATTTTGAAGTTACCATCTTTGATCTCTGCAGTCCGAAATCCGATGTTTTGACTATAGGCCTCCACGGTGTTGCCGAGGCTATCTTTGAGTTCCATAGTCAGCTGATACAGGTTTGGATATTCTGCAGACCACAATTTTGGATTTGAGATTTGAGATTTGAGGTTTAAGATTTGATTTTCTTGATTTGAGATTTGGGATTTGAGATTTGAGATTTCATTTTCTCCATCCATCAGTTTCACTTGCAAAGAGCCAGTGCCACCGGCGACCCCTGCAGTGATTTCCAACTGGCCATTTTTGAAATTTTCATCCAAACTTGCCAACACGGTATGATCGTACAAATGCAATTTAGGCTGCGCATACACGAATACCGAACGATCGATTCCACTCAAACGCCACATGTCCTGATCCTCCAGATAACTACCATCACTCCAGCGATAGACTTCGATGGCCACCAGATTTTCACCGGGCTGTACAAACTCCGTAATATCAAACTCCGCCGGAAGCTTTGAGCCTTGGCTATAGCCGACCTTTTGGCCGTTGACCCAGAGGTAGAAGGCCGATCGTACAGCTCCAAAATGGATGATGACCTCGTTGCCATTCCACGAAAGTGGCAAATCGAAAGTCTTACGATACGAGCCCACCGGATTGTAATCATTAGGAATGTATGGCGGATTGGCCGGAAATGGATAATCAACGTCCAGGTAATGAGGCACGCCATACCCCAGACGCTCCCAATTACCCGGCACGTCGATCAATTTCCATTCACTATCACTAAACGTTTTCTTATAAAAATCTTTAGGTCGGTCAGCTGGTTTACGCACCCAATTGAATTTCCATTTACCGTCCAGTGACAAGTATCTTTCTGAAGCGGCTTTGTTTTTGGTCTTCGCCAAATCCATGGATTCATAGGGGAAATAATCCGACCTGGCCGGTAGCTTATTGATCTCTGTAATGGACTGGTCTTCCCAGTCATGATGCTGCTTTGGTGTGGTGCAACCTAAGGCCAGCAATCCGACTAGCCATCCTACTTTTTTCATTCCTTTCTTCATTTTCGATTATTCTCTGATCAACATCAATAGGTGCGCAGCGGACCAACTAAAATGCTTGGCATTGAGGCCTTCGCCGGTGATGGGGTGATAATTTTCGCGTATAGGCCCGTCCGTCATCAGGCCTTCGGCGTTGTTAAACAGTTTGTTTTTGAGCTCGTTGGCTTCTTGGTGATAGCCATATTTTTCCAGTCCTCGAATAGCAAAATACACCTGATCGAGCCAAACCGGGCCACGCCAGTATCCATTTTTCGGATTGAACTTTGGGTGAGAAGCGTCTAGGGTTGGTAGTGGTACTTTGGTGTTGAACTGAGACTGATCCATGATGTGATTAGCCACGGCAGCAGCCTGCTCCTCCGTAGCCAATCCCGCCCAAAGCGGAATCCAGCCTTCGGGACCAAATATCTGAATGACTTTATCATCCAACATCACATCGAAGAAAAAGCCTTTTCCGCTATCGTAAAATTGCTCCTTTATCTGCTCAGCAAGTCCTAACGCTTCTTGCCGATATCTTTCTGCATCAGAAGTTTCCCCCAGTATTTGCGCCAACTGAACCAGGTACAACTTCTCCGCATAAAGGTAAGCATTGAGGTCTACCGACTCTTGATCCAAGGAATACCCGCCTCCTCCATTCGTAAGCATGGTGGCCTCATCGAAGCGTACGGCATTGTCCATGCCGCTCTCCCAGGCAGCGGCTACTCGGGTGCCGTCCGTAGATCCATATTCGCACAAGCCATTTTGGTCGTGATCGCGGAAATCGTACCACCATTGATGATATTTTTTGAGTTTTGGATAGAGCTGCTTAATAAATATTGTATCCTGAGTGGTCTCAAATACTTTGGCTATTGCCCAACCTGATAGTGGCGGTTTGGTATCTCTCCAGTTGTGTTTTTCGATCAACGTATCCCTGAAAATACAGTCCGCAATCATGCCATCAATATCCTGATAATCATACATGGTCAGTATTTGATCCTTGGCCAATTGTGGAAGGATATCCGCCAATCCAACGGAATGTTTCCACGAATCCCAAGCCCAAAAACCATGAAATCCTCCGTAGGCATAGGACGGAAACAATCCATCATGCTTCAATTCGCCGGCAGCGCTTCGCCAGTTGTTGATCAGTGTGTTAAGGGATTTTACCGCTACGTCTTTGTAAACAGAATCAATCGCCTGTCCGTCTGTTTTCTCCAATGTTTTTGTCAGGTAGTCATTCCACCTTTTTTGATTATTAGCGAAAGCCCAGACCGGATTGACCAGTGCTTTGTCTATCGCTTCTTTATCATCTCTTCTCTCACTTTCGGTGAAATATGTCGACTGCACGTAGCTGATCTTGACCGGGAAATTAGGGTTGAGATCAAATTCCTGTTCCTGACCAACGAACGAATTGGCTTCAATCACGCCATCGGCAGGCTGATCAAAGGTGAGCAACACCTTGGTTTTGCTGCTATCAGATTGCAACAATAGTTGATCATTGTCCACACTAAAAGACCACCCTGATAACCAAGTAGCTGCTTTCAGATCAGCCACTACCTTCGGCTGTTTGGCGTTGCTTTCGATTTGATATTGCACCAAGGTGGATCTGTTGGAAATGAAGATCAGCTCTTGCTTGATCGTGATGCCTTCTAACTGATAAGTCTGAATTAGTCTCCCAGGTAAATAGAGACTTTCTATCATTTTGGCGGAAGACCAATCCAATGCCAAACCACCCAAAGACAACTGCAGTGTAACCAACTGCTGAGAAGCCCAAATACCATTGTCGTCGGTCATCAAATAAGGGCCTACAAAACCTCCAGACGGCTTCGGACTCAGCGAATAACTATGCCATGCACCCAGGTCTGAAAAACTAAAGACCGAGCGATCCTTTACATTATTTGGCATACCCCAAAGGTCGAACAAATTTGAAAATTCTGGTTGCAGGTTTTCGACATTGGAACTTTGGCTTTGGCCGCAAGACATCAAAACCGCAAGTCCCAAACATCCAATAAGGCTTATTGTCACTAAGTCATTTTTCATATTTCAAATGTATCTTTTAGATCAGGTTTTGCTAAATAATTTACCCCTACACTACCCCTACATTGTTATTTAATCAGGCCAATTCGGCCATTTGCATAACTTTTCGAGCTTTGATCTCCTCTACCAAAGCTTCTTGTGCAGCTCTTTTTTGCAAATCAATTTTAAGATGCTCTTGTTTGAGCGTTTCTTTTTTCAATCTTTCATTTTCTATTTCAAATTCCCGTATCTCTTCAGCGGAGAAAATTAATGGCTTATTGCCATTCACGGTGTACCTGTTCTTCATCAGCATTTGACCTGCGATTGATTCGAATATCTCGACTTCTTTTTCGGTTAAAACAGATTTGTACTTCTGCGTATTATTTTTGAGAATAGGCTGAGTGACGTTAGACCACATAAAACCAGAAGCAGCAGTATGCTTGGATTCTTCTGATTGGAAATAATTGAAAACCTGATCCGAATAAGGCAAACCTAAAAAAGCACAAATCTGACGCATCACCTGCTCTGGCTCATGGATCAAATCCTCATATCTAATTGTGATGGCCCGATCGGTCCCAATATTTCCGACCAGATCTTCAGATTTTTGCTGGAGATTATTCCAATATTTCGCCAAATGGTAGCTGTGTTTTTCACCCACCGCTACTTTTTTGAAAGAAGCGGCTACATCCCTGCCGTCTCTAACCAGACGGATATACAATGGCTTCAATCCATTACTTTCGAATTGATCAGCATAACTGACGTTGGCCATACTTTTGCAACACCAAAAGTTGGCACCATTGGCAGCAGCCATTTGTTCGTAAATACTTTTGAAAATTTCGATCAGATTTCGATTGGTGGACTGTGCGAAAATTTGCTCTCTATCCAAAGCTACATTTTCCCAAACCACAGGATTAGTCTCCACCAGTCGGCAGGCATCTTCGACCAGTTGTCTGAAGTTTGACGCATCAGACAAATCGCCATACTGCCCCAAAAGCGGCATGAAAGTTTTGAGAATGTGCGGTGGGTGAGGAGCTACCACACCTTCCAACTCATTGATCATGAGCCTTAGCAAATTGGACCCAGAGCGCTGAGTACCTATGATTTGGATGGGCGTATATTGCTTATTCATAATAAAAATCCAATTAGACCTATGACCATAGCCGAAAGCATGAGCATAGGGGTTGATAATTTGAACCAAAGACCTGCAATGAGCAGTAATCCGAAAGAAATCAAGGCCTGCTCATCTGTCAGTGTACCTCTGGCAATCGTAATTGCTGCGGATAGTATCAAACCGAGGACTACCGGCCTTAATCCTTCAAAAATTCCTTTGATATTTTTGTTATCCTTGTAGCGTATCAGCCAGTGACTGCAAACAATCATGAGCAAACCTGATGGTAAAAAAATCCCAAGAGTTGCCAGGCACGCCCCAGTAAAACCTGCTACTTTGTATCCGATGAAAGTGGCACTAATAAGTATGGGACCTGGTGTGATTTGGCTTATGGCCAGTGCCGTGTTGAACTCAGACAAACTCAGCCATTGCATGGACTCTACTATTGTTTCTTGTATGATCGGTATGATGACATAACCACCTCCAAACAAGGTCAGGCTCATTGACGAAAAGGTGAATAGTACTTTGAGATTGGTTAGCCAAAGAGACTCGTTCTGAAAGAAATAAAGACCTAAAACTATCACTACAATAACTGCCAGCAGTACGGCAAAATGCCGAATCAAATGGTTTGTAGAAGCAGTGATATTAGTTGTCAAAGCGTTCTCCTCCTTCTTTCTCAAAAAGAAAAAACCAAAAACAGCTCCAACCAACATCACGACCAACGTTGCAAAGATGCCGTTGAGCCATTGACCAGCTACCAGAGCGACGGCAGACAAGACAATATGACTTGCACCTGTCAAATGCTTTTTTGACATATTCACTACCACCATCAGAATGATCACTACGATGGCTGGCATCACCCATGAGATGATTGTTTGGAAAAGTTGCAGTTCGCCGTATTGGAAATAGAAAACCGAAAACAAAAGCACCAACAAAAAGCATGGTAGGGTAACGGCAAACATAGACAGCAAACCACCCCAAAAGCCTTTGAGTCGATAGCCAACAAATCCTACAGTATTGACAGCCAAAGGACCCGGAAGAATGGAAGCCAGACTCACTCCGTCTAGTAAGACTTGATTATCCAGCGTTTTATCCTCTTCCACCATTTGCTTTTGCAGGACAGCAATCAATGCCATAAACCCTCCAAATGAAAATGACCCCACTTTCAGAAATGTCTTAAATAGATAACCCATCGATAGGTTCGCCGAATTATCTGACATGGCTCAAATCGTATAATTGCGGGACATACTCGGCACGATAGGGATCCGGAATCCCAACACGTGCCCTACACAATACCTCTCCTACTGGATTGACCACCACAAGAGAATTGGTACGAGGTGCGCAAATCAGGAAATTGTCATTGTTCATCAAATAAGCACTGCCCATTTTGTCGCAATACAAATCCTCCGGTAGTTCAATGATTGTTTTTATATCAGCCGTTTTGTTGGACTCTTCTATTTGATAAGTAACTATTCGCGTCTGGCGTTCTTTTCTACCATTGTCGAAGACCTGATAGCTTCCTTCTGGATTGATATGGAAGGCATGTTGGCCATAAAAATAGCCAGAGCTGTCCACTGCGATATTGCCCCCCTCTCCCAGCTTCCAAAATACGTCTCCGCTTTGGGCATCGATTTTCCAAACCTGATTGAAATTCCTAAATGAGATCAAATAATTCCCATCTTGATCTATAGACAGACTGTTTGCATGACTCCAATCCTCAGCGGTTTTAAGAATGGTGGAATCCAAAGCAGGATTGAGATAGTCGAATATCGACCAAGACCAAAGCACTTGACCCGAAGTGTCCATTTTTACGATTTTATCTCCCATCACTTGCTGATCGGGTGACCCTCCCACTTTCGACAAATCGTGTTTTTGAAATTCGTAGACCAATGCCAGGAGATTGCCCTCCTCGTTATATCTCACTTCGTGATGTGCTTCTAATGGTTCATTCAATTTGCTCAAATCGAGGTGAAAAAGTTCATTCCCTAATAAATCATACTCCACAATCTGATCACCAGAACTGTTACGATGCTTGGCGGCACCATAAAGCACGAGCACCCGATCCTTATCTGTCCAATGTGATAGCTTCGGTTGCTTGGGTACACTTTGATACCACACCACATCTCCATCCTGATCTATCAAATAGATAATCCCATTTACCATTCTTCGCTGAGACAAAATATAACCATCCAATCCCGCCACTTTTTCCTCATCCCAACGCAGGTGCAGAACATTGATTGGGAATTTCTCGGTAGTGAAACTCTGTATATCGCTGCTGTTCTCCGTCTTCTCATTTCTAGCGATTACCTGATACTCATAAGTGGTAATACCCTTTAACCCCACTAAAGACATGTAGTGACTCTGGCCTACAGGAGAAAGTGGAGAGTAATACTTTTGATCTGGTTTGTCTTTGACCCAAAATGCAACGTAAGCTTCAGCTTCCTGATTCAAGTCAAAAGAGACCTTCATTCGGAGTTCATTCGTAGAATCCGGAAGAGCTACAGGATCCGTAGTAAACTGAATAGTTTCCGACTGGCAAGAAGAAAGCCAATAGCCTAACACCAGACAGGCTAAAAATGGGGTATGTTTAATAAAAGTCAACATCAGTATGTTTGATGAAAATCAAAAATACCCTTAAACACACTGAGAATAGATTTTTTCGGCTCTACATGACCTCTACACTATACATCACGCAGGTAGTCGGTAAGGATATCCTCGGGGTCAAGCTCCAGTTTCTTCCTCAGCCGATATCTACTGATTTCTACAGATTTTACAGAGATATTGTTGAGGGAAGATATCTCCTTGGAACTTAGGTTGAGTCTCAGTTGAGCAGCCAGACGCATATCATTGTCGGTCAGGTTTGGAAATTTTTCTTTCAGTCTAAAGAAGAAGTCATCATGCAGCTGCTCCACATCAGAATAGAATCCATCGATGTCCTCATTAATTTTCAACCGGCTTTCAAATTCGCTTATCAATGATTTGATTTTTTGTTCGGCATCGGCTCTATCTAAAAAGTCGAATTTCTTTAATGAATTAGCGAGTAGCTGATAAGTCTCGTTACGCTGAGAGATGAAAAGTCCCATCTTGGTTAATTCCTTTTTTCGGTATTCCAAACGCTCCTTTAGGCGTGCGGATTCTACTTCTTCTTTTTCCAGTTGGACCTTGACCAGGTTCTGATTGATCTCGAAGATTTTCTTATTCTTCTTCATACCGCTCACCAATCTATTGACAATCAAAATACCAATGACTAACAGCAGCACCATGCCTACGATGAGCGCATTTTTTCGAAGCTCCTCTGCCTCCTTTTCTTGTTTCAATAAATTAACCTCATTCTCCCGACGTTCGGATTCGTACAAAATCCTCATTTCTGCTAATCGATTCTGTTTCTCATCAGAAAGTATTTCTTTTTGAATCGAATCATAAGATGTGAGGTACTCCAGTGACTTTTCGAAATCACCTTTTGCTTTGTAAAGCGCCGAGGATAAAAAGAAATTTCTTTCTTTAAGTACTTTATTAACATTTACTGAGTCAATGAGCTGCCGAGCTCTTTCTAAGTATTCTTCACTTAGATCATATTTTTTTCTCTGAAATTGCACATTGGCCAATTCATTCAAAATTTCGACTTGTTCAAAATATTCAGCTGTATTTTCTATTAGTGCTAAAGCCTTTTCTAAATGATCTTGCGCCAAATCCAACTCACCTAAAGCAGCATAACTTGTTCCCAAATTGGCATGTGAACTGGAAATTCTTTCTTTGTTTCCAAATGGTAATTTGAGCCTTAAAGACTGAGTGGAATAGGATATGGCCTTTAGATGATCTTTTTTACTTGAATATATTATACCTAGGCTATTATAACTATAGGCAATGCGCTCATCATCTCCGAGCTCCTTATGGATGTCAAGTACTTTGAAGTGATAATCAAGAGCATTGTCAAAATATCCTATATCGTAATACAACCAACCGATCGTTCGAAGGGTGTATGCAATATCTTTTACATCCCCCACTTGCTCCCTCACCTTCAGCGATTTTAAACCATAATCCAAGGCCTGATCATAGGAATCATTAAACAAATAGCCTTGACAAATATTTAATAACGCATATCCTTCCTCTTTGGGATTCCTAAGCTCCTTTGCTAACGCCAACGCTTCTAAGCCGTAATTGATACTTTTATCTGCATTGAGTTCCCAATAAGCTTCTGCAAGTAAATTGAGATTTTTGAGCTTTTCTTCTTTTTGCATGACTGGCAATCGATGCACAAGACTGTCGATTAAGTTTTGAGCATTAGTGACCGGTCGATCCCATAGCGATTCTTGCGCCTGGCAATTCAGACTAATTACAAAAATTAGCCATAATGTTGAAATGCAATGAAGTCTTCTCAAAAGCCTGAATTCATTAATTGTTTATAATATTAAAAATACAAAGGAAAACTAGTGTTAAAAAGGCAGCTTCAATATTTTAACAGGGCCTTGGTTGCTGGATACTACTATTGCAAGACTTTGATCTGTTAAGCGAATAAGACTCATACTTCTTATATCTATGTTTAGACCCAAATGATCAAAGTATTCGAATTGCCCCTGCCCATTCCCCAATAAAATGGCTCCAAAACTTGCATCATTTCTGGGGGTTTCTACTTCTGATTGATATAGATTTCCTGCTAGAAGGATGTCAAGACTACCGTCGGCATTTACATCTTCTATCACGATTGTATTAGTAGCCGAAAATTGTGTTTCAACTGGTAGTGACATAATGGTAAAGTCTCCATTGCCTAAGTTTCCTGCATAGGAGGTGGCAAATGTCTTGACATGATATTGCAGCGCATTGGCTAAATTTTGATGATCGTATACTTCCTGCAAAGTAGCCTGTCCGAAATCGTGGTATGTAGGAAATTTTTTCTTAATAAAAGGCATTTGATTGGATGAACACTCTCTGCCTCGGAGTGGAAACTGTTTTTGATTGTTATAATATCCCAGAACAATATCAGTAGAACCATTTTGATCAAAATCGTCGGCATAAACGGAAAAAGGTTCTTCTTGAGTGGCTTTGTATTTATAATTCAGACCATTATTACCTAAAACTAAGTCAAGGTCGCCATCTTTATCAAAATCGGCGGCCGCTATACTATTCCACCATCCGGTTGAATTTTCGACTTCATGTTTAATAAACTTCCCGTCTTTGAGACTAAAAATAGTTAACGGCATCCACTCGCCTACTATGATCAAATCTAACGTGCCACTCAAATCATAATCTATCCATGCCGCATCCGTCACCATTCCTAATTCGGTCATCTCGGGAGCAACTGCTGAAGTTCTGTCAACAAATTTTCCATTTTGATTTTCGAGAAGATAACTGCTTTCAGGATATGGGTACAAGCCTGGCTTTTGTCTCCCCCCAACAAACAAATCCAGATCGCCATCTTCATCGAAATCCGCAGCAGCAACTGCTTTTCCACTCACCCCAATGCCTGGCAAAAGATGGGATGCATCTACAAAATCTCCATGGTCATTGATATACAAATGATCTTGGAGCTCTTTTGCTCCCTCTTCGAATTCATTGCTTCCACTCACTACATACAAATCAGGCCAACCATCTCCATTAGCATCAAAAAATAATGCAGATACTTCCTCCGATGCGCTATACTTCTGCCAAGGATTTTGAGCAGGCATTTCAAATTCTCCCAAGGAATTTTGCAAAAACAGTGAACCACTAAAACCCTTCGCCCCGCAAATAAAAACGTCTTCCAATCCATCCTTATTAATATCAGCTACTGTCAAACCCGGCCCTAACTCAGACATTTTGTGAGGCAGCAAACTCTCTCTTTCAAAATCATTAAAACTCTTTTCCTGATGGACAAAGGGGATATTGGGCAGCTCAACCTCTTGAGGTGCTTTTCCCACCCGTTCAGAAAAAACAGCTTCTTCATAGTCTGCAACCAATGTTTGATTAGATGCTATTTGATTTAATATCTGAGTTTTTCCATCTGACCAATCTATTTTCACAGAATCAATAAGATTGGTCTGATCTAAGCCAAATGTCAGATTAGGGGCAACCGAGGATTGATAGCCACGAGTCAGATAATGTTCCTGGGTTTGTTGCTGTCCCTGATACCATATTTTCACTCTGGCACCTATACCTCCTGGGTTTTCCTTGCTCCCCTTGAAACTCACTTTCAGGTATTTTTTTCGATGGATTTCCTGCGTATTATTCTTATAAAGAATCGGCTCTTCATCTATGTTGTTGGTAATGAAATCCAGATCGCCATCACCGTCGAAATCGGCATAAGCCAACCCATTAGAATAAGTAGAAGAGACTATCCCCCAATCGTCTTGTTTGTTTTCAAACCGTAAATTGCCTTGATTTTGGAACACATAGTTCCTTAACTTCTTTTGAGGTGTAAGGTTAACCAACTCCTTAATCAATTTGGCTTTGTCCACTCCTTCTTTTCCTTCCACCGCAGCCAGGCGTTTAATTTTATACTTACGATAGTCGTTGTTTCTAAAGTCTCTTTTTAACCCATTAGTCACAAACAAGTCCTTATGACCATCTAAATCAATATCAACCAAAAGAGGTGCCCAGCTCCAATCTGTACTATGCACTCCTGCCAACTGACCGACCTCACTAAACCTTGCCTCTCCTCGATTTAACTGAAGTGTATTATACATGTATTGATATTGTAAACCATTATCCAGATGTGTTTGAAAGCGTTCAGGGCTCATACCACTCATGCTGGTTTTGATACCATAATTGTCTTCTGCTACCATGTCCAATACCATAATATCAAGCCATCCATCATTGTTGATGTCCTGAATATCTGAGCCCATGGAATAGTTGGATTGGTGCATCAGGGAAGTTTGGGATTGCTCTGAAAAAGTACCATCCTGATTATTGATATATACATAATCGTGTTCGGAATAGTCATTGGCTACATAGATATCCGGCCAGCCATCGTTATTCAAGTCACCCATGGAAACACCCAGGCCATATCCAATTTCATTTCCATGAATGCCAGCTTGTGCACTCACATCAATGAACTTTCCATTTTCGTTTTTAAATAACTTGTCACCAACGAGAGGATCTCTTTTCTTCTTTAATTCTTCCAATTCGTAGTAAGGCTGTACTTCTACGTTGTGATTGAGAAGAAAAACATCCACATCTCCGTCTCGATCATAATCAAAAAAAGCAGCTTGTGTGGAGTAGGCAGGATCATCCAGACCCAGCTCTTCGGCTTGGTTTTTATAAATCGGCAGGGCGTTTTTCATTCCTACAGAAACGAAAAACAAATTTCTTCGCTGTGCCTCATCGAGTTTACCCGATCGGCATACATAGATATCTAAAATACCATCCTGATTGATGTCAACCATGGTAGTTCCTGTGGTCCAGCTTGGCGAGTCCTTTAAGCCAGTGACTTCGGTGATATCCTTGAATTTAAAATTTCCTTGGTTTAGGTACAGTTTGTTTGGCGTGACATTGCCTGTAAGATAAAGGTCCGGGAGTCCATCATTGTTTACATCTCCCACGGCTACACCTCCCCCGTTGTAGTAATATTCATAGGTGAGACTATTCATCCTTTCATTCTCCGGGATGATATTTTTGAAACGTATTTGTGTTTGCTCCCCTTTCAGTTCAGTAAATAAGGCAGTCTTCTCTCCCCGTTCCTGATCTTTCTTGTCAGAACCACATGCAGAAATTAACCCTACGATCAAAAAGAAATATACCACCCTCATATCCATACCATATTAAGTGAAAAAAGAGCAAGAGAACTTATCTCCTGCTCTTTCATACATTATCAACTAACTACTATTTAGAACCCATCGTTCTGTATAAGGTTTTCGTTTTTATTCATTTCCTCAAGTGGAATTGGGAAAATATCATGCTTGCCATCCACATAGTTCTCTGCAAATGGTTTGTCATGCGCTTCCATAATATCACTGATCTTTTCCGGTGCTGTACTACCCTTAGCCCATCTGTACAAATCAAACCAACGAATAGTGTACTCCATGGCCAATTCTACGGGTCTTTCATGATGTCTGATTTGCTGTCTTAGTTCAGACTGATTCATGGAGCCTAATGGAATGTCGGCTGCATTAGACCTGTTTCGGACACGGTTCACAATCGCAATGGCGGCATCCGTGTTGGCTGCGCTTTCTTCATTTAATGCCTCAGCCTGCATCAACAAAACATCCGCAAATCGCATCAGATGAATATTGATTCCATTGTAATAATCCTTGTCGAATTCTCCAGTATATTTTTTGAAAAATTTAGGGTGAGAAAGATCATCTTTTACATCCGCATAGGGTACCGAAACACCACTGTATACATCCAGCATTTCTGAATTAGGGTCATCAAAAAATACGGAGCTATACACTCTGTCGCTATACTCTGCAGTAGGTGTCTGGTCAGTCATCATTTCGCTAAGCAACCAATCGGATGGGTAATACAACTCCCATCCACCCAATGCGCCAGGTGTCACTTCAAAATTGAATGGATGACGTTCATCATTTCCATTCGCTCTGTTACCGCTCCATTGGATTTCGAAAACAGACTCAACTCCATTTTCACCCGCACCATTAAAGTTATCAGCATAATTTGGTAACAAATCATAAGGTCCGTTGTCTACCACGTCCGTCAACTCAGTAACTGCGGAACCAAATTTCTCCTGGAATAAATAAACTTTGCCTAGGTATGCAGCAGCAGTCCAGCTGGTCGCACGGCCTACGTCCTCGCCTTCTCTCGTCGCAGGCAAATCAGCTTTGGCCGCTAAAAGATCCTGTTCGATTTGAGCCCATACTGCTGATGGTTCTGCCTGAGAAACATAGAAATCCTCTGGGCTTTTTGGAGTCTCCGTAATCAACGGAATGTTCTCAAAAGCCACCAATAAATTGAAATTGTAGAGGGCTCTGAGAAATTTAGCTTCCGCCACAAATGCATCCTTATTTTCATCAGAGATAGCCTCAATACCTGGCACTTTTTCAATAATCTGATTGGCATATGAAAGACCCGTATAGTTAGCTTTCCAAAAGCTGGCAATGGCTCCATCGTCTGTACCATTAGTAAAATCAGCAATGGACTTTCCGTAGTCCGTAGGCGCATTTAGAATATCATCCGCCTTCCAAGTAACACTAATATACATTTGTTCGAAAAAAGTCCACTTAGAACCCGTATGAGACTGTAGCGAAGCATAAGCCGCTACCAATGCCTTTCGGGCATCAGCTTCATTCTGCCAAAATGAAGATTCGGTCAATTCTTGCACATTTTCAGGTTCCAAAAAATCCTGGCAACCCATGAAGGTAAGTGCAGTGAATAATATTATAACATATCTTTTCATGATTAATTCATTTATCATTTTAAGCCCTTATTAAAATTTGAGCTGTACGCCCATGATTAAGTTTCTAGACAGTGGGTAAAGCCCAACATCCACGCCTCTTGAGAACTGCTGGTATCCAGTATTACCTGGATCATATCCGTCATATCCGGTAATCGTAAACAAGTTTTCCGCTGCTACATATACTCTTGCACTGGAAAACATTTTGGTGATCTCTCCGAAACTATATCCTAGCTGAACATTCTTAAGACGTAGGTATGAGCCATTTTCCATGAAATAATCAGAAGGTCTTATGTTTTGGTTTGCATCCAACATAGATACTCTTGGTACACTGGTATTGGTATTACTTGGTGTCCAGGCATTGAGTAGATCAGCTGAGAAGTTTTTGTCATCACCTTGTCTTCTATACAAATAGACTTTAGTTCCGTTATAAACTTCGTTGCCCAGGCTTCCCTGGAAGAATAGACTAAAGTCGAAATTCTTGTACGAAGCATTAAAGGTTAAACCATATTCAAAATCTGGAATACCACTACCAACATAAGTTCTGTCGTCATCATTTAGCTCTCCATCGTCGTTCACATCTACAAATTTGATATCCCCTGGTTGAGCATTTGGCTGAATACCGTGTGCATCAATTTCTCCCTGATTCTGAAATAAACCATCAGTTTTGAAAAGGTAGAATTCTCCGATTGACCTACCCACTTCTGTTCTGGTGGTTGGGTGTGTATCATAAATGACATGCCCATTTGTAAATGACTCATCCGCAAAACCAAGCTGGGTTACTTCATTGTTGTTGCTTGTGATGTTACCCGTAATGTTGTATTGGAAGTCACCTTTCACTTTTTTGTAGGTCACTGCCATTTCCCATCCTTTGTTCACCAACTGACCTCCATTGGTCACTGGAGTCACTGTAATACCTGAAGTAGCAGGAACTGGTACACCTACGAGCATGTCGCTCGTTTCTGTATGAAAGTAATCAAAGGTCAATGTGACCTGATCCTCCAATAAGCCCAAATCCAATCCAAAGTTTCTCGTGGTTGATTCTTCCCACTTGATATCGTAAGAAGCCAATGTACGGCTGATTGTACCTATGTTTGGAACTTGAGATGCTTCACCACCAAGTGGGTAATTAAGTGCTGAATTGTTGCTTGAAACTCGAGCAAGGAAAAGATAATCATCAATATTTTGGTTACCCAATTTACCTATACTGAATCTTGGCTTCAGGTTGCTAATTCCGGGCACATTGAAGAAGTCTTCCGAACTAACTCTCCAACCAAGTGAAACTGATGGAAACACCCCGTATCTATTGTCTTCACCAAATCTGGAAGAACCGTCCCTTCTGATACTGGCTTGAATGAGATACTTATCACCATAGGAGTAGTTGAACTGTCCGAATGCCGATGAAATTGTTCTTGTTACATTAGATCCAAAAGAGTTGGCATCACCAATACCAGCACTTAAGGCCATTAGTTTGTTGGACGGCAATTCATTATTGCTACCTCCAGTTGACTTGTATACGCGTTCTTCAGCCGATACGCCTACCAAAGCAGAAACGGTATGATCTCCAAATGTTTTGCTATAGTCTAAAACATTGTTCCAAACCCATTCGGATGTCTTTGATCTTAATTCCCATAGCGAAGCTTTGTCATTGGCACTTTGTGGACCAAAAGTATAGGTAGGTACGTGATATACCTGGTCTTCACTATACATATTCACACCAAACCGTGTTCTGAATTTTAAGCCTTCAACTATCTTGGCCTCCAAATAGACATTGGCCTGTAGATTATCAACCGTACTTTTGTCTGTAATTAGGTTGTTTAATCCGACTACGTTACCCGAAGAAACAACCGCTTCTGCATATCCATTAGGAGAATTTGGGTCATAAACTGCATTGTGCGGCATGGATTCCAAGATTTGAAGAACTGGTGAAAGTCCTGCATTACCACCATTATCAGATGATTCATCCTCACCTAATCTATTTCTTTCTGATCTCGCATATGAAATAGTTTGTCCAATGGTAATTCGATCACTCAATTTGAAGTCAACATTCATTCTCAAATTGTATCGATTATAGTCAGATGCGATGATAGTACCTTCTTTATCGTAAAATCCAATCGAGAAATTGTAATTAGCAAACTCATTTCCACCTGAAATACCCAAATCGTATTTTTGCTCTACTCCATTTCTGAACATTTCATCTTGCCAGTCAGTATCCGTGGTGATAGGCAGAGTGGTGTAAGGCAAAGGATCTAATCCTTCAGCTGCAAATGCTGCGGTACTCACCTGATTGTTCTGATCTCGATTTAGTACGTCAATTTTCTTATTAATTGAGCTGACTCCCATATAGGCATTTAAAGACACTACCGGAGGGCCCACTTTTCCTCGTTTTGTTGTGACAACCACTACTCCATTGGACGCACGCGAACCGTAGATTGTAGCTGCTGCCGCATCTTTCAATACATTAATTGATTCAATATCGTTTGGATTGATAGAAGATATGTCTCCAGGTATTCCATCAATAACAAACAAAGGATCATTATTACCGATGGTTCCCATACCCCTTACTCTTATCACAGGTGCAGACCCGGGGGCCCCAGATCCAGTAGTAGAAGTGACGCCTGCTACCTGTCCCTGTAGCATCCCTGCCACATTCGCACCCGGGAGTTTTTGTAAATTATCGACATCAACAGATGAAACAGCACTACTAAGCTCTGCTTTCTTCTGTGTGCCGTAGCCAATTACTACAATTTCTTCCAACGTTTCAACATCTGGATCTAATACCACAGAGATGCTGGTCTGATTACCCACTGTCACGTCTTGCGTAGTGTAACCTATGTAACTAATAACTAGAGTCGCCTCGCTTCCTACGCTCAGCGAGAAGTTTCCGTCGAGATCAGTTACCGTACCGTTCGAAGTACCCTTTTCAAGGATACTGACTCCAGGCAGTCCACCTGCTTCATCAGAAGCTGTAACAGTCCCCTTAATCAGGGATTGTGCCTGAGCTGGTAGTCCCAGCTGTATTAGAATGAGTACCAGCAGTACCGACCCTAAACTTTTAAGTATGTTTTTCTTCATAGACTTTATGATTATTTAATTATGGGTTTTGATTCAAGATCAAATGTTCACTTTAATTAATCATTCTCATAAAAAAACACCTTTACACCACCTCTACAATGGGTCGAAACAGCCCTTCATCAAACGTATAGGCTCTTTTTACAAATGTATTTTTTACGTTTTTAATTCAGGAAATCGGCAGTTTTTAACCAAACAAACAAAAGAATCAGATCAAAAAAATTGGTTATTTACTGGATGGGTTAAAATTGTATCAGTAAAGCCTCTGCATAAAGCTTGCCTTCACTAGAATTTTCAGATAGGTTATTTTGTCGATTTAGGCCCTTAGTCTACTGGCGAAAGTGGAAAAATTGTCATTCTTAGGTCGGTAAACCCATAGGGCACTAAATGAACCGTATCAACATGCGTCGACATATTTTCTATTAGAAATTCGCGATCAGGTATTTCCGGAGTGAAGAAAAAATCTCCTTCTACTGCTATCACTTCTTTATTCCAGGTTGAAACCGTATCTGCATTGTGAGAAGGCCAATAATCCTCTTGGATTACTTTGTCGGTAGACACCAGATTCCAGTTTTTCACCTTTCGTACCGGTACCTTGATAGTAATAGGCGCACGCTCCATTGTCCATTGCTCTAAATCACCGTTTTGCACATCGATTTGAATCACATCATTGACATTATCAGGTCGAAAGGCAAAAGCATAATTCCATTCAGAACGGGGTGCTAAATTAAGTGCTGGAAATTCTGACGAAATGGACCATGCCGAACTAGAATCTATCTCCCGATCTGACTCAACTCCCAATGAAAAAACCAAAGATCCATATTCAATAGCCCCGCTATAGTTTGCCCATTGACTCATAATTACATGCTTGGGAAGATACAAAGTTACCTGATCTCCATTTTTAAATACTCTATCCAATTCAACATATTCGCCTCCTCGTGGTTGTATTTTTAGAGGTTTGCCGTTGAGTTTTATTTTAGCGGCATCGCACCATTCCGGTATCCTTAAATTGAATTTAAACTGTATATCTCTTTTGGTTTTAATATTAAATTCAATTTCCTCTTCAAAAGGGTAATTGGTGGATTCCTCTATTTCAATTATTTCGCCAGATACCGTCTGTGTTGTGAAAATATTTGGCCCATATGTCCCGGTAAATATTTCAGCATTTTTAACAAACCAAAATTGTGATGCATAGAGCGGCATGGATCTTGAAACCTGCCCAGGACAACATTTGATCCAGGCGCTTGGTGCAAACTGCATACTACTGTTGCCTTTCATGTAAGCATTGTGATTGGTATGACTTCCTGCTATCACCTGGTTTGGACATGAAAAATATTGCATGGCCTTGAAGTCCGAGGTAACGCCTCCCGGACCTGCGTTAAAGGCAGCTTTTTCTATCTTATCTGCATAAATGGGGTTAGCTGTGGCCTGTAATAACTTGGCCCAACCGTAGGAAATCTCCACTACATCACAGGTTTCGTGGCTGGCTAATGGATCCTTTCCTTTCAGAAGTTCTGTTGAACTGTTAACGCCATCTACCAATAAAGACTGCTGCTCTACCTTTTCATAGGCTGAAAGGCTAATTTTTAAATAGTCCGTTTTTCCAGTATACATATAGAGTATAGCTCCCAAGCGGGCAAACTCCAAAAAAGTCACTCCATGTTCATTGACGGGTCTGTTTGGATCTATTATTTGATGAATAGATGAACTACGGTTTGAATTGATTTTATTTCCTTCAATAAAAATTTCTTTCGCCCGATGTAGCAAGGACTCGTCTCTCGTAAATTCATAAGTCCAAAGCATAGATTCAATTATTCCCATTTCGCGAACATGTCGATATGGGTAAGTATTCAAATCATATTTGAGATGATTGTAAATAGCATCAATTATTCTAACATCTTGTGCTGCTTCATAAGCAGTCATTAGCGCCCTGAAATAAACAACGTGTGCCCAACGGTTCGTTTTACCTGCTTCCTTCAAAAAGGCAGGGCCTATAAAACCGTCAGAAGTAGGGTGTTCTAGCGGATAATTGATAAACTTTTGAGACTTAGTAATCAAAAAACTATCCTGCAATAAATAACCAACACGACTCATTCCTTCTATCCAATACCCGGTCTGCTCAAATGGCCACCAGGTAGCCTGTGCTCTGTCATCAATGACCTTGGAAGTATCGGACCAGATAGGTAGGTTGAATGGATATCCCCCAGCAATATCAAGATTTCCGGTAATCCCGTTTTTTTGTGTTTTCAAATAGCTGGCTAACCAACCTGTTGGCTTCACTGAGCCAAGAGAAGGCTTGAAAAAGTAGGTTCCCGGTCTCTGAGAAGGATTCTCAACAGTAACAAAAGCGACATTTTCCTGGTCCAGACAACCAATAAATCCAGCCAGACCAATAAAACACATACATTTAAATAATAATTTCCTCACTCTATTCATTTTATAAACCAGCTTACTTAGACCTTAGCCCAACTTCTCATTTTTCCCTTTTTTCATTGTCGCTTACCCAACACCAATTCTTCCTGAAGCGCTTTGACCTCTGGCAGCAATTAGTTGGCCTAATCATCTGATCAATATTTCTCCCAGTTTTACTTTTTCTAGCATAATCCCATTTTCCATCACTACCGGAACCATAGTTCTCGACTGGGTTTTTCCCCTCATTTTGATTTCTAATTGAACTCCAGGTTTATAAACAGTACCTATGGCCCAGACTTCCACTTTCCCCTTCCATGAATCTATATCCTGAATCAGCTTCAGAGCATGCTTGCCCGCCTCGATCGGTATGGAGTACCAACCAGAGGAAATTTGAAGAGGTTCGGTTGTAGCTTCCAGACTTTTTCCGTTGAATTTGGATGGAACCTGTTTGTTTTCCAGTTCAAATTTTACCTCAGGCAGCCAACCGGGAGCATCATCTGCCGAACTAAATAGGAATGCCAACGAGGCTTCTTTAATGTTCTCATTTATTTCACACCATATATTGATCGTATCTTTGTCCCACTCTCCCTTAAAATCACTAACCCAAGCCCTTTTGACCTTTTCCTGCCTAGGCAACTGATCAAACGAAATGACTTCATTCTCATATTTGATTGAGGTTATGCTTTTCTTATTCAGAATAATTGGAACCTCCTCCCCAAAGCACTGCACTTTGTAGCCATCCATTTCTGCATACTCTGTCTGAAAGGGCACCCCCGCTATCAAAGGTTCAGTTGCCTCAACCAATGGGTAGATCTCATATATTGCGGTTTCATAACCACTTAATGGCAGATTGATACTATCACCGGCCGCATACAATTCAGGAGCTATCCAACGATACGGATAAACTTTCTCGAGTACCAGATTTGAAGCGTTTGGTTCCAGACCAAAATCAGGATTTAACACCACTTTCAAATCCTGCTGACCAATAAAAGGGTTTCGGGCGGCCACTATTCCCTCGTTACCTTTCAAATGAACATAACCATAGGCTTCCTTTTTGCCTGGATCCCCCCCAACCATCTCTGTATTCATCAAAGTACTAAAATGATCTTTTGCCCATTTCAACGCATCAGCCACTACCTTCCACTCTTCCTCTTTCATCATGTCCGGGCTGGTGTATAGCTCATACATCGAAACCCCTCTGGCAAAATAGAGTACTACATTGTCAGCAAATTTATTCAAAGACGTGTCCAGGTAGAGTTCTTCCAGTTTTCCTTTAATAATGCCGTGGGTCATCATATTGCTGACAGGAAACCAAAATTTCTTATTCTGCAAATCATCATACAGCACTATATCTCTATAGGTGATAGCCGCATCTTTTGAGTCATACGAAGGCACTTCGGCCAATCCATAGTCCTCTCCCTGCATCCAAATCTGGTGGGCATGTTTGAGCCACCAGGGACTCAACCAGGTTCCGGATGTAACACTATGGTATACTTCAGAGTTTATTTGATGTACAGCCTCAATGGAAGAAAGTAGTGTATCCAAAATAGCCACTTGCGAATACAACCCAATGGGATGTCCATGATCAGGCTCACTGCAAGAAAACTGAAATCCATCCCACTTGTAGTAGGACACGCCTTGGTTTACAAATTCTGTTGTACGCTTTTTGAAGAGTTGACTATATTTTTTTCCACCAAGGCAAAGCTGGGCGCCTCCCCATTGCTTTTCCTGCCCCACTACTTCGTATCCATTGTTTCGATACCAATCAATTCTCTTCATTCTGGCAGAATACCCTCCGCTAGGCCCAAACCACAAACCCAATGAAGTATTGTTTCGCTCAAATTCTTCTTTCAATGGTTTCAGACCATTCGGAAACTCATTTTTATTCAACACCCAATCACTCTCATACACATCCCATCCGTCATCTAAAACAAATGCATCTAATTCAACATCATGTTTTTCAGCAAAGTCCCTTTGAAACAGCTCATAAAGACGCAGCACATTAGCTTCCGTCATATAGTCCTCATCTTGCAAAGCTTTCACGTAGCTCCCTACCGGATACTTTTCTCCTCTCAAATCATACCAGCTATTGTATAATGTAAAAGGTCTGTTGGGCTCGATTTTGATATCGTCGAGATAGGACATAAAAGCTTTTTTCACCCCTCGGCCCGGAGTGAGACCAATGACCACCCATTCACTCTCAATCCATTCATTTGTTATTTTTTGACCGATGAGCCGACTACATGTCAAATTAAATATTGAATCAGACTCCTGCTTCACGAAGTTGGTAGATGCAGGATATTCAAGTCCTGCGTAAAATCCATTATCTCCAAAGGTTACTGCGACCGGTTGTCCAAATCCGCCTTCTTTCAATGGTCTTGTAAATGATGAGCTTTTCCAATGGGCATCGTAGGCACTTATTTTATGCAAGAAATGCTTCTCAAAAAGTGAATCTCTAATAGCTATTTTTCTTCTGATATAGGACTTACCCTGTTGTAATTCATATTGGATTTTTACTTGCAGAGAGGTCGATTTTCCACTAAGAAAAAGATCAAGCTGCAGATCATTTTGCTTATAATTAACAATGGTAAAATCTTCTTTAGTCAATGTGACGGGGTTTTCAGCATTGTTGCTCATGCCAGGAGCTATCCAATCGGTCCAAACTATAGAAACAGCAAAATTACCATCTGATTTGAGTGTCAGATCACTTTTTTCAATTTTGAAATGCTCGCTGGTCAGTTGTTCATTGTCGATTTGCAGTGCAAATCCGATCAAATCATTGCTTAACGAAGGTGATTGATCTTTTTTCCTCTCGTGCGCCTGGAGCGCTACTGTAGCAATAAGAAATATGAATGTAATTATGGCTTTTTTCATCATATCTATAATTGAATAACAGATCAATGTCTGACTTGGTAATATTTGGCGAATGTTTCCTTCGCTATTTTCAAGGGATTTTCATAAGGGTTAATCGAAGACACACCCGGTGTCTTTATCCAATTTTCTTCCCAATCTCTCATTTCCTGTTTTTTATTTCCATTTGGATCCTTGTAATAATTGATCCACCTGGGCACGTAGTAATCCCGGATCAACCCACTCCACACTCTACCTGAATAGTCATTAACTGGATCTCCGCCCCATGTAGTAATCAATCTTTTGGCATTAGACTCATAATATTGTTTCTCAGAACTAATTTCACCCCAGCTTCGGGCAAAATCTACCCACCGTTGCAGATTGTGATTCGGGTGGGACGCTAGCAAACGATCTATCACCAGCAATATTTCCATCACCTCATCAAGATCAGCTTCCCTCCCATTTTCATATACATCAATAACATTAAGAAGTTTTTGGTCAGCAATCAGACCTAAACCCTGAACAACGATTTCTATCGCATCGTAGACAAACAATTCATTGTCTTTAAGTTCATCAGAGCAACTCAAAAAGGTATTAACGGCCAACATGAATTTATCTGATTGATGAACTGTAGCATGATCCTCGACTCCCTCAGGTTTACTATAAGGTCTAAATTGATATCTATGCATCGGGTGATCCGTAAATGTACCATAGCAAGATTCACGTAGCTGCTGAAAAGCTAATTTCAATTGTTCGGGATAATCGCCATATCGCTGGGTACTATAATTTTCGATCCATCTGTCCAAATCAATTTTAGTCTCCCTCCAACCCATATCCGAAAGTAGCTCATAGATTATTTCATTATTTTCAATGCCCTCAGGTGCAAATCCAAAACCCACCTGGTTCTTTCTATCATGGTATTGCAATGCCTGCTCAGGAATGGTTGCATAGGTATCAAGGATTCCGTTGAGCGGAACTTTGCCCCCCATATTGGGAATGAATGAGTAAATCCATTTTTTGCCAAAAAAACCATCATACATCTTCCATGACGGGTCAATCTTCCAAAAGTCGTGGTTATATTCATTCGCCATATCCAGGATGAGCAGCTTGTCATCCGGAACTTCCGACACCAAGGCCTGAAGCCGCTCTGGTGTCCAAAACAATTCACCATTCTCATCTTTATGATAGGGGAAAGTCCATCCTTGCATTACCCAGGTGGCATCCGAATTGGCACTTTTGATTGATTCATAGACAGATTTGCCAAACCCAGCCAGTTCTTCGAGCTGCTGAGCAGGATTATCAGCCTCAGGCACATCCATTTCATTAAAGCTATCAGCCAGGTAGTAAGAGGCTTTTCCGAATTCCTTTTCCCATTCTTCGATGTACTTTCTTCCAATTTCTACAAAAAGTGGGCTGTCAGGTGCTAATATAAAAGCATTATTTTCAAGTGGTAATCCTCCACCCCATCCTAGTTCACGAACCTCTACATTGGGATATAATTCCTTAATTCCTCTTGGCACAAAGCCGGCAAAAGCATGTATTATTGGGGTCATTCCCAAAGCATACATGCGATCTAATATCTGATGAGTCAACTCAATTTGTTTGTCAAAATACGAATCGGGAAGTGGGCCATCCCATCCATTCAAATTTCCCATTCGGTTCCAAGGAAAATGTGCTGGCCCTGAAAAGTAATCATCAATGTCTCCTTGGCTTAATCCTAACTTTTTGAAAACACGTGCCAATATGGCTTCATGTGCTCCTCCAATTAGAGGCATATCTAATCCATGAACAGCCATCCAATCAATCTCCTTTTCCCAGCGGTTCCAATCCCAATAGGCGGTGGTATATCCGTGTGTCACTACATTGAAATAATACCGAAATTGATATGGAGTTTCAACTTTACGATTGACTGCTGGCAATTTCTCAGGTATATTGATATTATTCCCAGACCAACTAATCAATGCCTTGCATTCATTTTTCAAATAATCATAACCTCCTCGACACAATGCGATCTGAGAATTGGCCTGAACCTTTACGCGTTCCTTTTCAATGCTTAGTTTGAACCATTCTTTCTTATCATCCTGAACCAATTCAAAATCAAATATTTCGGACTGTTGGCCCATCAGTCTCCCAAGGACTTCGGACGGTGTGTTTGAATTATTTTCGGAGGACGGCTCATCACATGATGAGATAAAAATGGTTACTATTAAGAAAATTATAATTTGGCTTTTCATGAGTATGGATTAGCATAATATTCAAACCCGAATATAGCTGCTCAAGAAGCCAGGACATGAGATTATACCTCTACATGACCTTAGCAAACGACAAGAATTACTTTTTAACTGATTTTATAGACTCAACGAGTACTGCGACCGAGATCAGGCATCCCCCAATCCAAACATTACCCTGTGGCAATTCATCCAAAAACAGATAACCCAGACCAATACCTATAAGTGGGGTCAGTGTACTTAAAATACTGATCACTGTGATGGAGAAATTTTTGAACGACACCACGAAGAGTGTATGACCTAATGCAGTTGTAAACAGTCCAAGCGTCAGTAGTTTCCACCAGTCTACAATGATCATATCCAATTGAAAGGTAACATCTCCTAAAAGGAAAACAGGACTAAGCAATACCGAAAGCCCAACCACTTGCATAAACATCAAGGTGATGCCTGAATGGTTTTGTACATGAAGCTTCAACAAGATATTCCTTAAAGAGTAAGCAATTGCTGAGACCACACCTATCACCACTCCTAAAGTAACATCATTGGTCAAGTCGAAATCAGGAACTAAAAAGAAAACACCAAAGAAGGCCACAAAAGAAAGTCCTATGTCAATCAGTTTAGGCTTAGATTTTATAATGATTGGCTCTAAGATGGCGGTAAAAACCGGATAAGTAAATAGGGATAACATACCAATGGCCACACTTGAATAATGTAAGGCATAAAAGTAGGTGACCCAATGCAAACCAAAGAGTATGGCACTATACAAAACTATCATGCGAGCCTTTGGCTCTTTGATCCACAATGGAAGCTTCAAAAACTTCAACACAACCCATAAGGCCAAACCTGCAATCACACACCTTACCCAAATCGCGAGTTCAGGAGAAATGTTCATAGCACGCGCGAGTACGCCAGAGGTACTCATCACTATAATTGCCAATATGAGTTGAGGAAAGTGACTTTTTGATAGATTCACAGGAATTGAAATTAAATTTTAAAGTGAACTTAATACATGTTCACTGAACTGTGAAATATCTAATTCGTGAATTGATTAAATAATCAATCCAATGGTCCCGGCATAGTAAGATCTATTCAAAAACCCAGGAAAGAGCTATCAGCATGGATCCTGTATCATCTGAACAGAGTTTTTCCATGGCATGGAAGGTTAATACCTGATCAGCTTGAAGTCCGGCAATCTTCTCGCTAGGAATCTTAGAATCAATGAGAATAGTTATTACAGTCTGAGATTGTAGGTTTAGGTTGACGGTTCGTCCTTTATATAAAACCTTAAGGATCTGAACCTCTATTGTTTTAACGGATGCATTGCAGACTTGTCCCTCTTCAGGTGAAATTTTAAGTATAACACCGCTAAACTTTACCATATCTGGATTCTGAACCAACATATTGTTGGGTTTTGATTGTTCTTGATTAACCAAGGAGATCAAAAGAAATACCAGACAAACTATTTTATTCATAAACATATGTTCAAAAAAAATCCCATGCACAAATCGTGCATGGGATTATTATCACAGATTTATTTTTTAACAATTCTAAACGACTGACTTACGCGTGGCCCATTCAATTTAACCATATAGATACCTGCAGGTTGGTTAAATGCATCCCAACGAAATTCAGTTTTCGTGTCAATGTCTCTCATCTGATGCACCAATCTACCTGAAGTATTATACACACTCATATTTATGATAGGAGCAGCTTGATCAGAGTCACCCATTTCAATACTAAAAGTAAATTCCCCAGTAGATGGATTAGGGTAAACCACAGATCGAACTTCCATTTCCAAATCTACCAAAGGTCCATTTTCGGTTGTTCTTGCCGAAACAGGATCCAAAGTTGAAGGCACAATCGATCCAAAAACCTGGAATACCTGATCTAATGGCGGTCTTCCAAAAGCTACCGACACGTCCGTCCAATTGGTTGACCCAGTTCCGAACAAGTCAAATTGATCCAAAAATTGAGGCTCTTGTCCCACTCCTCCATTCTGTGAAGTCCAAAACCATTGCGTTGCTGATGGATTGAAAGGCAGATTGGCATAAACAGAAAGCCAATAAGTGCCGCTCTCTAAATGCACCTCTTCTGGTAAGGTCAAATTAAGGTTGGCATCTAGAGGATCCGAATCTGGTACTATTTCATCACTCATATATAGCACCTCTCCAGGATTACCTAAAGTGTCTTTATAGATCACAACGGTCGCACTAGTAAATGTTGGTGAATTATTGGCTCCTCCAAAGGCAAGAATATTACTGATATCCCAACTGTCTCCCATTGGAACTACAAAATCGTCCGCAGTTTGAGCAATTGCCCCAAAGTCAAGAAAATTTTGAGAAGGCAATGAAGAAACTCCAGCACCTAGTTGTTCATAAAGGGTAGGTTTAGATATGAATACAGTAAACCCTTCGGCCACCTGTTCTCCACCGGCTGTAGCAATCAAACCAATGGTCGCCGAGCCCAATGTATCAGCAGCAAAAGATAGGGTAAGACTATTACCATTATCTATCACAGTCACCAAGCCTGGGTTCGAATTAGTCAAGGTAACATCTATATATCTACCTCTTGAATGCACAAACAGGTCTTCAATATCTACGGTCACATCCGCGCTATTTTCATCTACTTTCAAATCTTCTAGCAAATAAGCTACAGTTAACTTAGACTCTGGCAAAGGATTAAATACGATTGGAAACTTTGCACTAAACAATCCATTTCCATGAGCAGCTACAGCTACAAACCCATCTTTTCTTGTTTTCACTTCATCAGCCACTGCGTGTCCAATTACAAATGGCTCTTTATACCACCTGGTATCGTTTCCATTCAACCGAAGGGTATAATAAAGTCCAGTGCTAGTTGCCGCAAATACTTTTTGAAACTTTGAACCAAAACGTGAGTTACTTCCTCCGAAAAAAGCAGTACTTCTTACAGAAGGCCCATTACCACTTCCATCTTCATTTTCCTCCAAATTACCACTAATATTCGTCCAGGTCTCACCTGCATCGTCAGTCAAAAACAAACTCTGTACCCCATAGTTAGAGAAAGTAATAATCACTCTATCTGAATTTGATGGGTCAACTGAAATGTCATTGACATATCCCGGAGGCAAATCTTTTCCTGTTGTTAGATCAACTACCGACTGATTATCTATGTTGGCATTGTCCATTCTATAGACTCCTCCACTGTTAGTCCCATAGTACAACCTATTGGCTACAGGATAAGTGGACACATCCAATGAAGTTATGGTCGTCCCAGCAGGTGTATCTGAGTTAGGCAGATTCACCCAATTTACTGTAGTGGTTGCATTGCTAAAAAGCGGAATTCCATCCAAGTCATTATTTCTCCATATTCTATTACCATCAGGCAAATACATGATGTTATCATTATGGGGATCTAAAACAAAGGGAGCAACAAAATCCAGATTATTTGCGCCGGCTGGCTTTACTCTCGTAAATGATTCAAATTCACCAAGGCTATCAAAGTTGAGTCTATAGATGTTTCCAAACTGAGAAGACACATATCTTGTATCTCCACCATCAGCAATAGCATTGTATGAGCCATCACCTCCAAAATCCTCAATCCATGGCTCGGTCTTATCTGTTGAAGATGTAAACCAAGTACCGTTATCCTGAAATCCGGCCAATAGGTCGTCGCTGTTAGGTTCTGGGTCAAAGGCTACCGCGTATGGCTGTGTAGTTATATAACCGTTATTTAATGAAGTCCAATCCACTGGTTCGGCGGCTGAAATTGAAGTAGTAATATCCTCTGCAAGAAAAACCCCTCCGTCAGTTCCAGACAGTACTTTATTCGGGTTCGATGGATAAAAAACTAGCTCATGATGATCCGGATGCTGATCTGGATACACGCTTACATTGTTAATTGGAGAATATCCTGCAATCCAGCTTTCTTGCCCTGCGGGTGTAGTAAATCCGGTTGTAGATCGGTATAGATTCGTTCCTCCAACAAAAACAATATTAGAATCACCTGGATGAACTTTTACAACCATGTTATATCCGCCTTGGAAATTCAAATTCCCAACTGGGCCGCCAATACTGGTTGGTAAGTTGGCACTTAAGTTTGTCCAAGCGCCAGCTGTGGTATATACTGCATTATAACGGTATAAACCTTGTGGCCCAAGTTCATCATGATTTAAGAAATATACTTTGTTTTCATTGGATGGATCAATACCCATCACTGTTCTTCCAAAGAAGGTGGGAAAATCAGAAGGTGTAATACTCGTCCAATTGTCTCCATCCATGGAGGTGAAAAGACCAGCGTTTGGTACACCACTATAATCTATGGTAGCATATATTTTTCCAAAAGAAGTAATTGCTACTTCTGTTCTAGCGTCAAACCCTCCGGTCAAAATTTCTTCAAAAGTGCTTCCTCCGTCCTTAGATCGATGCAGTCCGTTGAAAGTAGCAACGTACAAATCTCCGTTGGTCGGGTTAATGGCAATTGAATTAGTAATGTCAAAAGGACCATAAGACCCAATCGCATCATCATCCGTTGCAGATAAGAGCTTCCAAGATCGACCTCCATTGACTGATTTGTAAACTCCAGTCCCGGAATAAAAGGCTCCTCCTTCGCTGGCAGAATTACCCGAACGTTCTCCCGTCCCGTAGTACCAAATATGATGATTCCCTGGCCGTGGGTCTTGCACGATGCAGGTGATACTTGGTGCATGTCTTCTGGATGTGACTTTGTACCAGCTAGCACCAGCATCTGTCGATCTCCACAGTCCACCAGAAACTCCTCCGGCCAGAATTACATTTTCGTTTGTGATGTCAATTGCAAGAGCTCTTGTACGTCCTCCAACATTAAACGGTCCCCTATTGCTCCAGTAGGAATACTGTCGAAACCTTCCTCCATCTTCACTGGCTGATTTTTTGAGATCGGTGCCTTCAGCGATATGTTCAGCAAACTTCTGTTCTAGTTCTGAAATCCCTTGAGGTACATCTCCCGTGTATGGATTCCGAGTTCGATTATATTCAAAAGTAAATCTATCAGTAGCACGATCACCAACAGCAGTGGGTTTACTTTCTGCCGAGCCCGTTCTACTATCAAAAAGTTTGGATTGTTTATAAAGTGCATGGCCTTTCGGTTGTTCGTCAGCCTTTGACTTCAATGATTGTCCGTTTGCCAAATTAAATACGCATAACATGGCCAGGGCGAACACGCCCCTCCTGAGGTTAGGTTTATGATACATGGTTAAGTTGTTTTAAGTTAAGAAAGGTAACTATCTAAACCTCTCTTAAATTCCTTTTAAAAAAATTGAATAATTAGTTTGACCTCGAAAGTACAAAATAATTGGTGAATACAAAAAATGTATCAGTTGATGCAAATATTAGCTTACTTCAATTTAAAGCACACCTGCTCCAAAGGCGGTTCAGCTCTTTCTTCACCCAGGTCATAGGCCGTACGAAGTGCCTGACAGGCCTCTTCGTCTTTTTTTGCTTTCATGAACGCCAGGCCCATGTTGTAATAAACGACACCATCCCCGGTTTCAGACCTCAAATAGCGCTGATAGTAAGTAACGGCCTGAGGGTAATTTTTTAGTTCCTGATAAGAATTTCCGATGAGTACAAAGTTTCTGACCAATGTATTGTCAGTATAAACAGAAGTTTCGAAATCCTTAATTGCCTCTTTATGTCTATCCAATTTGGCTTTTACCATACCACGATTCATGAGATCATTGGCATTGTCGCGTTTAATCATCAAGGCAGAATCGTAATCCAACAAAGCCTCCTCATATTTTCCTTTTTGATACTTTTCAAAGGCCCGTCGAGAATAGGCCATAGCGAAATCTCCTACTCCATAGAGAATTTTGTTGATCTCATCCTTTTCCTCATCATCTACTAAAAAGCTAAGGTTATAAAGTGCCAGTCTATGATACTGATCGATCTCGAGCGCACTTCTAAAATCAGCTTCGGCTCCTTCTTTGTCTTCTTTGTTCAATTTGAAAAGCCCTCTGTGTACATAATAATTAGGCTCGTGATTATTGAGCTCGATGGCTTTGTCAAAATCTAACATGGTAGGCGTATTAAACCCCATTTGTTCATAAGTCAAAGCCCTGGCCAAATACACATCGGCTTTCATGTCTTCCAAGGTAGCAATGCCAGAAAAAATCATCTCTCCTTTTTCATCGTAAGAGGCACCCTTGAATACAATGGCTTGAGTTTCAAAAGTCTCAACATTGTTAATCAAAAAAGTAAAATCCTGAGCGGCTTGTTTGTAGTTTTTTTGTTTGTGATAAATCAATGCCCGCTTAAATATCGCTGTGTAATTCTGTGGGTCTACACGCAAAGCAGCTTCAAAATCTGTGAGTGCACCAATATCATTACCAGCGAGCTCCTTAGCCTGTCCTCTAGCAAAAAAGTACTCTGTAGAACCACCATACAAACGGAGCGCACTATCATAGTATAACACGGCTAGTGAAAACTGGCCTCGACTTCCTGCTTGATTTCCTTTTTGATAATAATCTTCTGATATCCTTTTTCGTTCTGCCGGACTGGCATTAATATCCATTCGTTGGGCTAGCCCATCAGTGGTGAAAGCAATCATTAACATCCATAGCCATAGGTGTGTTCTTTGCATTCTCATCGTAATAGTGTCAATCTTTCAAATATGCTTCATCATGTCTGAAGTGAACCTGAAGCCTCACTTTCAAACTTAGAAATGAAGGTTCAATAATAACCCGTCTCATTCCTTTCGTCAATTTACAAATTTTGCGTTAGAAATTTATTTTTTGGGATTATTATAAGAAGCATATTCAAAAATCCTTGAACCCTATATCTTTGTCGACTTATTGAAAATTTATCAGATTACAATGACTAAGGATTTTGTCGAAGAATTGAAATGGAGGGGTATGATCCATGATATGATGCCCGGAGTACAAGAACAACTGAATAAAGAAATGACTTCTGCCTATATAGGTTTTGATCCTACTGCAGATTCACTTCACATTGGTAGTTTGGTGCAAATCATGACCTTGGTTCATTTCCAAAAGGCTGGACATAAACCTTTCGCCTTAGTAGGTGGGGCTACAGGTATGGTGGGTGATCCTTCCGGAAAATCTGCGGAAAGAAACTTACTAGACGAAGATACATTAAACCATAATCTAGCTTGCGTTCGAAAACAGTTAGAACAATTTCTAGATTTCGATTGTGGCGACAATTCGGCCGAAATGGTCAACAACTACGATTGGTTTAAGAATTTTAATTTTCTAGATTTTATTAGAGATGTGGGAAAACACATTTCTGTGAATTATATGATGGCCAAAGACTCAGTAAAAAGTCGTTTGGAAACTGGCATGTCCTTTACAGAATTTAGCTACCAGCTGGTGCAGGGCTATGACTTCTGGTGGTTGTACAACAACAAAAATTGTAAATTACAATTGGGTGGTTCTGACCAATGGGGCAACATAGTAACAGGTACTGAACTGATCCGAAGGAAGGGACAAGGAGAAGCCTGGGCCATTACTACTCCGTTGATTAAAAAAGCGGACGGCACCAAATTCGGAAAGACCGAAGGCGGAAATGTTTGGTTGGACAAAAAACTGACTTCCCCTTATAAATTCTACCAATACTGGTTAAACTCCTCTGATGAAGATGCGACCAATTACATTAAGATCTTCACTTTAAAAGAAAAGGAAGAAATTGACGCCTTGATTGCCGAACACAATGAGGCTCCTCACATGAGGAAACTTCAACAAGAGCTAGGGAAAGACATTACCATCAGGGTTCACTCGGAGGAAGATTACAACATGGCTATTAAAGCCTCTGGTATTCTATTCGGGAAATCCACCACCGAGGACTTGGAGTCTTTGGATGAGGACACCTTCTTATCTGTATTTGAAGGCGTGCCACAAACAAACATTTCTAAGAGCACTTATGCTAATTCGCAGAATGTTACGGATTTACTTTCTGAAGAAAGTAACGGCATTGTCTTCCCATCAAAAGGTGAAGCTCGTCGTATGATCAAAGGAGGCGGTGTAAGTATCAACAAAACAAAACTTGAAAGTGAAAACCAGGCTGTTGATTTCAAACTACTGAATGATAAATATCTACTTGCTCAAAAAGGCAAGAAGAATTACTTCCTGATCACTGTAGAAGACTAATATGCAAAGAGGACTTGTAATCTTATTAATGGTAGTTTTATCTATAAACGCCTGTACACAAAACATGGGACAAGAACATAAACATACCAATCATTTAATATCTGAAACGAGTCCATACTTACTCCAACACGCACACAATCCGGTAGATTGGTTTCCTTGGGGTGAAGAGGCACTGGATCTGGCCAAACGTGAGGACAAACTAATGATTATAAGCATTGGCTATGCGGCTTGTCACTGGTGTCATGTAATGGAACATGAGTCATTTGAAGATTCAACCATTGCAGCCAAGATGAATACCAGCTATATCTCGATCAAAGTAGACCGGGAAGAACGCCCGGACATAGATCAAATCTATATGGACGCTGCACAACTCATGACCGGACGAGGCGGATGGCCGCTTAATGTGATTGCACTCCCTGATGGCAGACCGGTTTTTGCCGGCACCTACTTCCCAAAAGAAAATTGGGGTAAAGTGGTCGACTACTTCGCCGAAATGTACCGAACCCAACCAGGCAAGATGCTAGAGCAAGCAGAAAAAATCACCGAAGGGATTAATCAACTGGAGGTGCCTGAATTGAATGAGTCAGGAGCACCCTTCGACTCTTCCAAGTACACATCTGCCGGAGCGAAAGTGGTTTCTTCAATTGACAAAAAATATGGTGGTAGAGAAGGGGCTCCAAAGTTTCCTATGCCTGCCATCTATGAGTTCTTATTAGCTCAAAATTATTATCAATCTGATGAAGAAATCAAAACAGCCCTACAAGTCACGTTAGATGGCATGGCCAATGGTGGCATATATGATCATCTCGGTGGTGGCTTCGCTCGATACTCCGTAGACGAAACGTGGACCGTACCTCACTTTGAAAAAATGCTCTATGACAATGCGCAGCTGATCAGCCTGTACAGTCATGCCTATCAAGTATTTGGTGATGAAAAATACGCGCAGGCCGTTAGAGAGACAATTACTTTTTGTAATCGTGAGCTATCGGATGAATCTGGAGGGTTTTACTCTTCGCTAGACGCTGATAGCGAAGGAGAAGAAGGCAAATTCTATGTTTGGTCTGAAGAAGAAATTGACCAAACCTTGGGAGAACATGCCAAGCTGTTTAAAACCTATTATGGAGTAAGTAAAAAAGGCAATTTTGAAGGACACAATATTTTAGAAAGAAAAACCTCAATTGTAGCCCTCAGTGAAAAATTTGATCTTTCTGAATCTGTCGTCAAAAACATTATTAGCACCTCTAAATCTAAAATGATGACAGTCAGAGATGGTCGAGTTCGCCCTGGTTTGGACGACAAGACACTGACTTCATGGAACGGCTTGATGATCATTGGTTTGGTGGACGCCTATTTTGCACTTCAAGATGAGGAATACTTAAACCGAGCTGTAAAAGCTGGTGAATTCATCAAAACCAACCAAATTCGACCTTCAGGGGCCATACTACGAAACTACAAAGACGGCCAATCAACGATTAATGGCTTTCTGGATGATTATGCTTATTCCATTTTAGCATTTACCAAATTATATGAAGCCACTTTTGATGAGTCATGGTTGGAGCAAGCTAAAAAGCTAAAAGAATATGTGATAGTGCATTTCTCTGATGAACAAACCCAGATGTTTTTCTACACTTCCGATCAGGATGAAAAATTGATAGCCCGAAAAATGGAACTGTCAGACAATGTAATCCCAGCGTCCAATTCTGCTATGGCGGAAGCGCTTTATTTATTAGGTCAGTTCTATTACAACCAAAAAGATCTGGATCGAGCCATTCAAATGGTAGCCAATATGGAAAAGGAGATTTCTGAGCAGCCTTACTTTTATAGCAATTGGGCTCGTTTGTATGGATTGATGGGACAACGGCACTTTGAAGTAGCAGTTGTAGGTGTAGACGCTCAGAGTAAAAAATTGGGCTTAGCTAAACCATTTATTCCCAATAAAATTCTCTTAGGCGGGTCTTCAGAAGGCTCGTTGGAATTACTAGATGGCAAGTTCTCTGAAAGGCAGACGCTGATTTATGTTTGTGAAAATAAGTCTTGCCTACTACCAGTAGAAGAAGTAGCAATGGCCAAAAGGCAGATAGTAAAATAGTAATTACTTCTCAAGTTACGAATTAGTTAACCTTTCGTAAATACAATATAAACAGCAGCCAGAAACTGTTTATCATATCATTAAGTTCTAGTATCTGTAGGAAAGCTTGTCAGAATAATGCGTTGATTTGAGTAAAACTTAAAGCTCCCAGCTCATGAAATTCATTTTTCTAATTCTACACCTATTTTCCTTTCCATTTTCTAAAGGAGAATCAAATGCAGACAATACAGACAAAAGTGAATATATCATAAGTAATGGTCAAATGATGTACGGTGACACGGACGTCAATCTTGCATATGAGGATGCCATTCTTCGTTCTGGAAATGACATTATTCACTTTCCTCCTAGTCAGATAGAAAAAGTGGCTGTTATAGATGAAACCACTGGTGATGTAGAATTGTATCACTCCGGTTCGTTTGGGCTCAACAACCGGCAATATCTTTTTCAGATTTTATCGGAAGGCAAGACAACTTTGCTGTATAGAGAGGGATTAAAATTTAGTGATTATGAAGAAACGGAATATCCAGCTTTCTTTATTCTAATAGATAAACAAGTGTTTTCTTTGAGCAACGACAAAAAAGAAATGATCAAGCAGCTTGATCTTGATTTCCAAAAGGACGTGTCGACGTATATCAAAACTCACAAACTCAATCTCTCTGACCAAAAGGACATGACAAAACTTTTTGATTACTACAACCTTCTCATCCTAGAATAGCTGACTTCAAAAGCTTTGGGTTATATAAAAAATAAAACCCAGCCTGATTTATCAAGCTGGGTTCACCTTTATTAAGGGGAATATTTTTTACTCTTCAGTGTATTTGATTTTCAAAATTCGTTCGTCAATCAATAATAAAGAAGCAGGATCATCTCCCAGCATATCAAAGAACTCTAACGCTCTTCTTGCCACAAACTCTTCTTCTACCTGCTCTTTCACAAACCACTGCATGAAGTTCTCTGTTGCGAAATCATTTGCTTTTCTGCAGGCTGCCACAATTTGATTGATTGATTCGGTTACATTGATTTCGCTCTCTAAAGCCAATTCAAAAACTTCTCTTAACGAACTGAAATCATTCTGTGGTGCCTCAATAGTCGCCACTAATGGCTGGCCTCCCATATCGCTGATGTAGTGAAACAACTTCAACATGTGTGCTCTTTCTTCGTTGCTTTGCTCATAGAAGAAATGCGCACTATGGTCAAATCCATGCTGATCACACCAGGCTGCCATCGCCAAATAAGCTGCTGATGATTGTGCTTCCAACTTCACTTGTTTATTGAGCATGCTCATGACATTGTCCTGAACAGCTACTTTTTGTCTCATTAGATCTTTCATGTCTTTGTCTTTTATGTTCATGAAAATGCAGGCATGTATACCATAGCATCTTCATTTCAAGATAAATATATACTATAGGTAACTAAATAGAGCTTAAATAGTTCGGGCAAAAAGAAATTTAGAACTAGTCTAATTTAGGCTTTACAAGGATTTGTATTAAACAAGAGCTCTAACAATGCGCTGTTGTACAATACTGTTGAGTTCAAGCATCACTAAAGTCCCGGGGATGAGGTCCTTCATTTCGATAATTTCATCTAAGGTCAACACCATGAGATGCTCTTTGTTGCAAAGGGGGATGATTTCAATGTCATTAAGTGAGGCATCACTCAAAAGCATTTCTTCAATATTCAACTGATCCAGCTTCGTTTTAAATGCTATGAGAGCACAAACGGCCATACGATACTCCTTGCCTTTATACTCCAAGTAAAAACGATTGTCCTTATCGTTTTGAAGCACTTTTCCATTCGTCGTATGATATATCTCGTGGATCACGCAGCAAAACTAGTTCTTATTTAGACTTATTACAAATAATAGCTTGAGCACTTTGAGTAAATTACTTTTCAAACTCAAACTTATTCCCATGTCGAATCTCAAAATCTTTCTCCTGCTGTTCATATTCCCATTTACAGCATTCTCTCAACACTCAATTTCTTACATTGCCAATGAAGGTATTTTTATACAGACTGAGCATAAAAGCATTTTGATAGATGCCATTTTTGATAATTACTATGAGACTTATTCCTCACCAAGCGTACAAACCATCCGTCATTTGAACGCTAAAGAGACCCCCTATCAAATCATTGACCTACTTTTAGTCACCCATGCTCATCTCGATCATTTCAACCCCGAAATGGTCGGCACCTTTTTAAGATCACACCCAGAAACCGAACTCATCTGCCCAAATCAAGCAGTAGATTCCATTGTCAAAATGGCCAACAACTTTGAATCATTAGCTCCCAGGCTCAATGGCCTAGATACCAACCCAACATGGGAAGCGCTATTTCTAAAAGGAGTTAGTGTTCACACTGCCTATGTACGTCATGGGGGCAAACAGAATTATGCGGTAGATAATCAAATCTACCTGATCAAGGTAGACGGAAAGAAAATTTTACACTTAGGGGATGCCGAGATGGACCCTTCCCACTTCACCCCGCTTCATTTATCCAAACCTCCAATAGATGTCGCCTTGATTCCTTATTGGTTCTTGGCCTACCCTCCAGGCATTGATATTATTAAGAATCAAATAAAACCCAATAAGCTCGTTGCCATCCATTACCCAAAAGTGGGAGACCCAAAAACATTAAAAAAGATTAGGGATAACTTCCCTAATGCCGTTGTATTTATGAAAGAAGGTCAAAGTGTGGATTTTTAGTAAGGTTCTACTTTTCAGAATTAATAATAAATCCATTTATTTTACTTTTGCCTCCAAACAAACCAATGTTAAAGTAAACTTAATTCTTGCATGCAACTTCTGAGAAGTACATTTTCAGCGTTTTTCTTCTTCCTATCTTTCACGCTTTCGGCTCAAAAAGCAACCTACATAGCGAATAGTGGTGTGCTGGTACAAGTAGGCCAAAACAAAGTGTTGATTGATGCATTTTTTGAAGATGGAAGAGGAAAGTTTCTAACACCCCAGAGTTCGCAATTGGATGCCATGGTGGCGGGTAGGCCTCCCTACAATAACCTTTCACTTGCTCTCGCTACCCATGCACATCCCGATCACTTTAGTCCCACTCAAATTGGCAAGCTTTTATTCACCAACAAGAAACTAAATTGTCTGGCAACTCCTCAGGTAGTTGACTCTATTGAAGTGGTGATGGACAATTTTGAAAGCATCCATGATAGAACGCTCACCTTCCCGCTTTCACGGTCATGGAAAAGCTATGATCAGGAAGGACTTACCGTCAAGGCCGCCTATGCCAAGCATGCCGGAAAAAGTAACGCTAGAATTCAGGATCTGATTTTCTTGGTAAACTTCAATGGCAAGAAGGTACTTCATCTGGGAGATGCCAATATGGATCCAGATCGTTTTGAGGAGTTAAAACTGGAATATGAAGAAATAGATGTTGCCTTTGTACCCTTCTGGTACATGACCAGCTTCTATGGGGCTGAAGTGATCCGACAGCATATTGGTGCTAAAAAAGTGGTAGCTATTCACATACCTGAAAACTACAGTCAGCAGTCTTTGGATAAAATCAAAAAATTTATGCCTAATGCGGTTATTTTTGACAAGGCGGGTCAATCCATTACCTTTTAATCTTCAGGTTTAGCAACCAAAAGTACCTCGCCATTAGTTAAAACCTGATAGCCTAGATCATAGCAGTAGTAAAACATATCTCCGGCTTGTGTCTCCCGAATATTGGTATGATAATCAAAATCGAATCCTGCTCTGAGTAATTGATCCCGATGCACTTTGGAGCCTTCTCCATTCTTTAATTCCAAAAGAATCCTTCGATTCCTTCGCAGGGAATTGTTTACATTTCTCACAAAATTGGTCGCGTCAGCATTCACCCGGTTATTATAAGAGTTGCGACAAGCATCGGAGCAAAACTTCTTATCCGTGCGGCCAAATAGAGGTCGTTCACATTCTGAACAAAGGCGTTGGTCGGTATTTTCGTTCATATTTTTAAAGTACTGAAATACTGATAGATATCCAATAATAAACGACTACAAACGGTTACAAGTGCTTAAAAACCGGCTAGCGTTTTGAACCCACTTCATATTTGCCAAGTCAATCGACAAATTCATCTGCCATCAGGTGAAACATTATTAAAACTTAACTTTTAAAATTATGACTACTTTAAAAAACAACGTGCAATTAATTGGCAGATTAGGCAACGATCCAGAATTGAGAACTTTCGACAGCGGCAAGAAAATGACTGCCTTCTCAATGGCAACCAATGAAACCTATTACAACAACAAAGGTGAGAAAGTAGAAGATACCCAATGGCACAACATAGTAGCCTGGGGAAAGAAAGCCGAGATAATCGACGGCCATCTAAAAAAAGGAAGCGAAATCGCGATTCAGGGCAAATTGGTCAATCGTAAATATGAAAAAGATGGTGTAACCAAATACATCACAGAAATCAATCTGGCGGAAATGCTTATGCTCGGCAAGAAAGAAGATTAAGCTTATCGAGTCTAATTGAAAGCCGTCTCAATCGCTTGGGTCGGCTTTTTTTGTTCTAAGCCATTGGTAGTTCTATGAAAAATGAACTACCTACTCCCACTTCACTCTCACACCACACTTTTCCTTTCATAGCTTCCACGTACTTTTTTACGATGGGCAAGCCAAGTCCGGTAGACGATTCATTTTCAGTGGGTCGAATAGATATTTTGGCGTATCGTTCAAATAATTTTTTCATCTCAGTCTTAGGAATTCCCTGACCTTGATCTTGAACTTCGAACCTTAACTTGTCCCTATTTTCACTCACCTTCACGTATATCTCAGATTTTTGCTTAGAAAATTTAATCGCGTTGGCGCATAGATTTTCTAACACTTGAAGTAGGTAGTTTTGGTCAGCCATACAGCCCAGGTGCTTTTGAGAGTGAGCATAAAAAGAAATTTGCTTTTGTTCCGCCTCTGGGGTAATATGATGAACCAGCTTGGTGAGAATATCGGATACATTAATTCTCTCAATCTTTAAATTGATCTTTCCTACATTGATCGCCTCTACGTCCAATATTTGATTGATTCTGGTCCTCAACACATCCGTAGATTCATTAGCCAGTTCAACCATTTTTTCTTGTTCTGCCCCATCCGAATCTTTAATGAGAGAAAGTAGTCCTTTAATATTATTTAAAGGGCTTCTTAGATCATGGGCTACCATAGCAATTAGGTCATCCTTTTCTTTGTTCAATCCGGTCAACTGCATCTTTTGATCGGATAAAATAGTGGATAGATCTTTCTGCCTTCGATAGAGATAGAAAAACAAGGCAATTACCAACAGTGAAAGAAAAATTCCTACGGTAAGAAACTGACTAATTTTATGCTCCTTCTCTGCCAAAGACTTTTGGTATGAGTTAATGGTCTCTAGCCCCTTGATGTCTTCTTCTTTTTGCTCTAAGTCATACTCAGTTCGAAGCCTATTGATTTGTTCTTGGGAATCTTTTCCTAATAAACTATCCTTTACCTGTTTGTATTTCTTATAATATATAAGTGCAGATCCAAAATCACCCAGATCTTCGTAATTCTGAGCAAGTAAAGCCGTCAATTCCTCCTGCTTCTCCAAAAAACCATGCTCGACGGCCAAATCATAAGCTCTTAACGCTGATTTGTTTGATATATCGGCCCTACCCATACTTTTTAAAGCCTTGGCCAAAACGATCTGATTACTCACTACCACAGTCCAATACTGTAAATCAATGGCTATTGCTTGTGACGCATCTACATGATACAATACAGAATCAGTTTGATTCATCGTCAGGTATATTTCAGCCAAATTGTGATGAGCAATGGCGATGCCTCTATTCATTTTTACTTTTTTGAAAGTACTGAGGCTATAATACACTTCGGAAAGGGCCTCATCGTATCTACCCAAATCTTTATACAGCACCCCTCTGTTAAGCTTACTAATTGATATACCTAACGTATCATTCATTTTACTGAGCATATCAATACTCTTGTTATAATATTCCAAAGCACCCTCGATGTCTCCAAGCTTCTTATAAATGATCGCGACGTTGTTTATAACTCCAGCAAATACTGAACTATCTTTAGTTGCCTCGTAGACTTTTGAAGCTTCAAGGTACATACGCAAAGCCTTCCCTTGATTCCCATTGTTGTCATGGAGTGCCCCTTGGCGAGATAGCATATCTCCGTATGACCCCGAATCAGAAACCGACAAATACAAACGAGCTGCAGTATCCAGATGACTGAGTGCCCTAAAATATTCATCCTGATTTCCAATATGGTTTCCATATTGATGATGAACCTTAGCGAGAATAATTGGAGTCAATTCAGCAGTCTGAGCTTGGTTTAACGCCAGATTAAAATAAAAGTCACTACTATCCCCTTGTTGCCCTTGCTCGTAGACAATTCCCTTTTCAATCAAGGATTCAATAAGAACATCCGAGTTTTCTTCTTTATTGGCTTGTTGAATTGCAGAATCAAGTAACAGTAAAGCAGAATCTGAGTTGGTAGTCTTAAAGGATGCAAGCAAAAATTGCTCAGCCTTGGATTGATCTTGCCCTTTAGTCTCTACCAGACCGCCCAACATGGCCAGCCAAAAACCAAAGCAAAATATTAACAGTTTCCCCATAACTCCATTATTACCTCTCGGTACAAACGCACAATTTAGTTTAATCTCTAAAGATTTATGTTTAAGAATAAATAATTATTTCATCCAGCAACTTAGACAATTCCTTTGTCAGGTTTTTTCTGGAAAATTGTGAGGTGTGTTTTGTTGGTATGGACGTTTTTCCTTGTTTGAAAAGTTCATATTGTGATATAACCATTTCTTTTATCCTACTTTTTTCATGAGGCTCATACAGTTCTCCGGTTTGTGTATAAATAAGCAAATCATTTACCTGGCTTGGTCTTTTTCCAATAGCCAAAACAGGCTTCCGTACTACAAAATATTCGAATAATTTACCTGGGATAATCAGTTGATCTTTATCCTGAGGATTGAGCAAAAGGAGCAAGAGTGACGAATTCTGATAATACCTAAAAACCTCCTGATGTGAGATATACTCGAGCTGATTGAGCGTCCCGGCCAGTGACTCTGATTTTCTTATTCTTTCCAAAATCGACTCACTTATCATTCCCGCTAAAACCAGCTCCAAGTCTTGTTGGAAAGCAGGAATGTCCACACACAATTCTTCTAGAATATCCCATAATACTGAAGGATTTCTCAATTCGTTGAGCAAACCCAAATGAGTGATTCTGAACTTATCTTGTTCGGAACTTGTGTCAAGCTTTGGTAAATCATCTTCATCAAATCCATTGGTAATTACGTCGGCCTTATTCAAAGCACATTTTTCACCAAGTGATTTCAAAATACCATCACTGGCTGCTAACACATGATCAGCGTCCATAAGTACCTTCTTCTCCAATTTCCGGTGGAGAGCTAAGGACCATCCTTTTACTCCCAATTTCTCCAACAAGTCCCAGTCCGACCACGGGTCTCGAAAATCAGCCACCCACTTAACCTCACATTTTTTTTTTAACTCCAGGCCTATCAAATGCATACTATGTGGTGGACCGGTAGTAATCACAACATCAATCTTATGCTGTTCGATATAAGGAGCTAAAAATTTGACGGAAGGATTTACCCAAAATCTGCGTGGATCAGGAATAAACAAATTAGCCCTTATCCAAACACTCAATCGATCCAAAAAAGACATTTTGGTTTTTTCTATGACTATGCCTTGTTTGAGTTTTTCCTTTTTCTTGAAAAGCTTCTTATAGATGCCAAAAGGTTCCCAGATCGGAAACCGAAGCACTTCAAGGACCGAACTCACATCTTTTGAAAGAGACGGGTCTTTTAGATCGAACTCTGGATTCTCAGGAGTAAATACAATAGGCTCCCATCCAAACTGAGGTAGGTATTTGACAAACTTGAGCCAGCGTTGTACCCCTCCACCTCCACTAGGTGGCCAATAATAAGTGATTATCAGTACTTTCTTCTGGGGCATATCTCATCAAACTATGAATCGCTAAATAAACCAAAATTGATTGGTATCTATTCAAAATGTGAAATTTTAAATGATTTGATACATTGAGTAAACGAAATCACAGATTTGAAGCAAATTATTGATGAAATTTTAGTTTTTTATGACTTACTTTGAATGCCCAAAACATCACAACACCCAAAAACGGTATAAAGGTTAAGTATAAAATTTTAGTAAATACCTTATGAAAAAAATCGCATTATTTACCTCAGGGGGCGATGCACCGGGCATGAATGCCTGCATTAGATCTGTAGTGAGAAGTGCCATTTATCTGGATCTCGAAGTATACGGGATTAAATATGGCTATGACGGGATGATCCGCGGCGAAATACAGAAAATGGAGTCGTACTCCGTGAGTAACATTGTACAAACGGGCGGGACAATCTTAAAATCCGCAAGAAGCGAAGACTTCAGAACCAAAGAAGGAAGAGAAAAAGCTTATAAGAATCTCAAAAAGCACGGAATTGAGGGACTAATCGCCATTGGTGGTGATGGTACATTCACAGGTGCTAATTTGTTCTACGATGAATTTGGCATTCCGGTAGTGGGAGCTCCAGGCACCATTGACAATGACCTGTATGGTTCAGATTACACCATTGGTTTTGATACAGCTGTAAACACAGCCTTGGATGCCATTGATAAAATTAGAGATACAGCCGCTTCTCATGATCGAGTATTCTTCATCGAAGTGATGGGACGTCACAGTGGCTACATTGCTATTCAGTCTGGCATTGGTGGTGGAGCTGAAATGGTCATGGTACCTGAAACCTCCACGACTATCGACGACGTGATCAAAAAACTTAAGGATGGCAGGGACAATAAAAAAACTTCCTCTATTGTAGTAGTTGCTGAAGGAGATGAACAGGGAAGTGCCTTGCAAATCGCCGAAAGAGTGAAAGCAGAAACACCTAAAATGGATATTAGAGTGACGAGTTTAGGTCATATCCAAAGAGGCGGTGGACCTACAGCTTTCGACAGAATTCTTGCCTCGCGACTAGGTTTAGCTGCGGTAGAAGGACTAATGAATGGAGAGAAAAACGTGATGGTAGGTGTAATTGACAACAAGATCACTTATACCAATCTAAAGTTGGCCATTTCTAAGTCAAAACCACTCAATGAAGAGTTGATTAGATTGACCAAAATATTGAGTATCTAATACACTACTGATAAACACACAGTAAAAAGATTCAAAGGGGCTTCTGGGCAGAAGCCCCTTTTTTTATCCCCCTATCACATAGGAGGCAGATATTTGTATCATAGAATTTTTTAAGGACGTAACACTTCCGGAAGTCGTACCTGGCTCCTCTATCATTTCCGTAAAGCCTTTCGACCACCTCAAAGAACCATTCACTTTATATTCTGGAATGGTCACTCCAATGCCAATCACAGCTGATACATCCAAACCCTTAATCTGATCTTTTACGTCGATTCCTGTTCCACCTGAAAATGAAACTTCCGCCTGTATAGGAATACCAAACTGCGGGCCGGCTAGCACATGAAAGTATTCTAGAAAATTATATCTACCGAGCAAAGGAATCTGAATCAAACTCAATTTAAATTCATTTTCCTGAGTAGCATTCACTTTAAACTTTCCCCCTTGCTGAGAAAAATAGACCTCGGGCTGAATGGCAAACAATTCGAAGTCAATGGTGGAATAAAGCCCGATATGAAATCCAAAGTTCCCTTCTCCTACATCTGATAATTCATTTCCTCCGGTATTGAGCGCATTGATTTTTGGACCATTGAAATTGATACCTCCCATAATACCATATTCAGAGGTGACGTTAACTTGAGATCTTGATCGTGAACTTGGCCGTTTTCTAGATTGTGCTTCGATAATATCACTTACAAACATCAAGGCAGCTAAGAATAATAATTTCTTCATGGTTTTTGGTTTTTGAATAGCAACTCTAATGACCACTAAGATTCGTAAAACCCCAATGAAAAGCAAAAAACTATTTCCCAAAGCCACTTCATTAAATTTAGATTATCAATGAAGCCCTATTTATTACCCCTGGTTTATTCTTTGGCAACCTCACTGTCTGCTTGTTAATAAATCCTTGACTCTCCTTATTAAAATTGAGCATCTGCCCTTTCTAGATTTGTTTCTTGAAATAATTAAGCTATGAATCTGTATTTAAAATTTGTACTTCTAGGGCTATCTCTAGTACTCTTCACATCTGCAACCATATTTCTATTTGTAGAAAATTCCGTCGAAAAAAATCTCAGCGAAAGCATCCTCGCCGAACACTCACAAAAAGCAGAAATCAGTATCAACAACATTGATAGATTCATTTACGAACGACTAAACGATGTAAAAAATTTCGCCAAACTTCCAGCCTTCAGAGAAGAAAGCCCGGACTTAGACGAAGTCAACAGAACACTGAGTGAAATTTCGCATGCCAATGAGCTCTACTATAGTTTCTCTTTCTTCGATATGAACCGCTTCCGACTGGCAGATAGCAAGGGACTCTCTGTGGGTAAACAACACGGGCTTCGACTCTACTGGACACACATCAATGACAACACCGAGGCCATCATGGATATATCCAAATCTGAATCAGTAGGACGAGTCGTACTTCACTTTGCCTCTGTGGTAAGAAACAGCGCCAACCAGCCCATTGGTGTATTTGTCGGACGGGTGCTGATTGAGAATCTATACGCTGTAATAAGCAATCAGTCGCAAGGTGTCGAAAGCAATAAGCAAGTGAAAATGGATTTGTTGGATGAAAATCTAAACATTCTCTATTCCAATCATGAACCCGAAAAAGTATTGATTGCCAAGTATCCTGATATTATCCCTGAAGACATTTTAGAACAGAAGAAAAAAGAAGGTCGCTTTTCTACAAAAAACAATCTTTATTTCTTTCACAGACAAGAAGGGTATCTCAGTTTTCCAGGGAAAGACTGGTTATTCATTATCAACACCTCCAAGGAACATGCCTTTGCTTCTTTGTCGGAAATGCGTACCACAATTTTAATTGTAGGTATAGTTATCCTTCTCCTGTCGTCAGGACTCACGATCTATTTGGCCAGGGTCATTTCCAAACCGCTTAAAAAATTGAGATCGGCCGCAGTGGAAATTTCAAAGGGTAATTACGATGTGCAAATTGAAGGTGACAATAAAGATGAAATCGGTTATCTCATTCGGCAATTCAATGTGACTTCTCAGAAATTGAAAACCAAAGAAAACAATGAGAAGAAAATCACCAAACAGCTATTGGAAAAAAACCAGGAGATTCAAAAGCATCAAAGCAAAATCATCACCCAAGCCAATGCCATCAATCGTGCCTACAAAGAGATCAAGACACAGCATACCATGGTACACTCAAGTCTTAGCTATGCCGAAAAAATTCAAAATGCCATATTGCCTGACGAGAAGCTACTTTCGGATTTCTTTCAGGACTATTTTGTCTACTACAAACCTAAAGACATTGTAAGCGGTGACTTCTATTGGTTTAAGCATGTAAAAAATAATACTGGAAATCATCTGATTATCGCCTGTGCAGATTGCTCCGGACATGGCGTGCCGGGAGCCTTTTTATCGATGCTTGGCATCAACGCACTCAACAACGCCATCCAGTACACTACAGATTACAACCCTTCTGCATTATTAACTAAAGTCAACAACGATATTATTAGTACACTAAGTCAGGACTTTTCTGACAATGAAGCCGTTCAGGAAGGTATGGAAATGGCTATTTGCACGATAGACCTTACTTATAATATTATGAAATACGCAGGAGCTGGCATTCCTTTATTGCTTTATAAGGACAACGAATGGTCATTAACCAAAGGCAATAAATTATTACTTGGTAGAAATTTTAGCAACGACAGTCTCAGCGAACAGGAAATTGCTCAGCATTCTTTCAATTTGTCTAGCAACGACACTTTTTACCTTTATTCGGACGGATTCAAAGATCAAATTGGAGGAAAAGAGCACAAGAAATATCTACCTAAAAGATTCAGAATGTATCTCGGGATGATCGTGCAAAAGGCTATGATGATTCAAAAAAACCTCTTGGACAAAGAGCTTCAAGATTGGAAACAAGACACCCCTCAGACAGACGATATGCTGGTCATGGGCTTTAGAATAAAGTAAGCCATGGAGAAATTTCTTTCTACTCCTTCGCACACAACTCCCTATATCTATTTCAACCCCGAAGGGGAAATTCTGGAAATGAGGGGCAATTCAACTTTGGTCAACGCCAGAGAGGTCTTTGGTGAATTGTATCAAGTATTGGTCAATTTCAAAAAAAGCATCTATCCCAAACTAAATGTCAACATCCAGCTGGAATACTTCAACACCTCAACCTATAAGTGCCTGCTTGAAACGATGATTCACCTCAAAGAGATGAAATTGACTGGTAAAAACATCATCGTCAACTGGTATTACAATATTGAAGACGAAGATGCACTGGAACAGGGCGAGGACATTGCGCAACTCTCCGGAATGCAGGTCAATTTGGTTGGAATATGATGTTCTTCTAATCTTGGGCGATTACCTGCTCCTTTACCAATTCTTTAAACAAACGTTTGGCAAATTGTGGCGCAAACGACTCTAACTCGCCGTAGTCAAATATTTCAGAACGCCCTGACCATACCAAGGTTCCCCCTTTGAGTTCATAAAAATTGGTCTCGATAAAATATTTGGAATAGGCTGAATAGTATCCAGGACGATACACCAAGTCATATGTCCTGTAATAATAGTTTCGGAACCGATCATAATAAACCAGTGGTTTGTAAGAAACCTGCGCTTCTCTATATCGCTCCGCTCGAATATCAATTAACGAAACAGTAATTATTCCGTCAAACCCTTTCTCTCTTAGCCTGGCTTTAACCCGTTCAATATCTTCAAAAGGTTTTCCAAGTTCTGGTGGAAACATAGACATACCATTAGCTGCTTTAAGGTTACTTTTACCGGCAGCTAATACGACATCTGATTCAATATCACTTCTTAAAGTAACGTCATTGACTAATCCCATGATCAGTACTTTCTCAAACTTACGATCGTAATCTTGCGAAGAGCTCCAGGTACGCTTGCCTTCGGGGGTACAACTAAACAACAACAAAGCAGACGCAATTACTGGCAAGAATCTATTCATGGATAAAAATTAAACTTTGGGTTCAGAGCACAAGCTAGGGAATTAACAGAAAAGCACCATCTCTACTCAGCCTCTATTTCCTCTTATTCTTGATCCATAACTTTATTACCACATCAACCTATCATTCTCAATTCAAAAAGTGTATTTTAGACTTATGCAATACATTGAAAACAATGAGATTTCTGAAATAGCCCAAAAGGCATTAGAGAAACGAATCATCCTTCGAAGCAAGATCAAAGATTTTTTCTTTATCGTCACGGGGGTTTGTATGGCGAGCGTCGGACTCAAAGGCTTTCTGTTGCCCAATAACTTTCTGGATGGGGGTGCCATGGGTGTGGCGCTGCTTTTTGATTTAGTGACTCCTCTGGACTTATCCCTGCTCATTTTGTTGGTGAATGCCCCATTTATAGCCATGGGATACAAACAAATTTCTCCTCAATTTGCAATAAAGAGTACCCTCGCCATTATTGCCTTATCTACTTTGGTGCATATCATTGAAATACCAGCTTTTACCGCCGACAAATTGTTGATATCTGTATTTGGTGGATTCTTTTTAGGTAGTGGAATTGGGCTTTCAATCCGAGGCGGCGCGGTGATCGATGGAACGGAAGTACTGGCCGTGTCTGTCAGTCGAAAGTCCAGCCTAACCGTCGGCGATGCTATTGCCTTATTCAATGTTTTGCTTTTCATCGTGGCCATTTTGCTAGTAAGCCTTGAAACGGCCATGTATTCTATGCTTACCTATCTCGCAGCATCAAAAACAGTTGATTTTCTCATCAATGGAATCGAGGAGTATATAGGTGTCATGATTGTATCAGATGAAGCTCAGCAGATCAAAGAGACTATAGCTAATGACCTTGGACGTGGCGTGACCGCTTTTAAGGCAGATGGTGGTTATGGCAAAAAAGGTGAAAACTTACCAGACAGAAAAATCCTTTTCTGTGCCATTACCAGAATGGAGATTTCTAAAATATTGCTGGAAGTAGAGAAGATAGACCCTTCTGCTTTTGTTATTCAATACCCTATCAAAGACACTAAGGGAGGTATGATCAAAAAAAGGCCATTGCACTAAGTACAATGGCCTTTTAAATGCTTTTATGACTACGTTTTAGTTCTTACCTATCAAAGCAAAAGTTACGGAAGCCTGAATCATGGAATTTTTCCAATCGAATCCATCCACGTCAGAAACATTTCCTAAAGATTTCACCCATCTCAACTGGGCGCCTAACCCCATTGGCAAATCCAATCCAGCACCTAGAGCGATCGAAGTATCCATGCCTTTTAAACTATCTTTAAAATCATCTCCATCTTCATCCTTTGCTTTCAAATTGATTCCAAACTGAGGGCCTGCATTTAAATACAACACTTTTAATATGCCCAGTCTCAATAGCACAGGCACTTGCAGATAGCTCAAATCATAATCTCCTGCATCGGAGCTTAAGTTTTGAACAGAAAAGTAAGCCTCTGGTTGAATACCAATTGGTCCAGCTTTCACCACGGCATAAGCGCCAAAGTGATAGCCAGTTTTATTATCTACATCAACGCCAGTGACGTCAGCAGTTGCAAAATTTAATCCGCCTTTTAATCCAACGGTCAATTGAGCCTGAGAAGCATTGGCCATAAATAATGCTCCAACAACGAGTAGTAATGTAATTTTTTTCATAAGTCTTTTATTAGATGTTTTTGATAAGACCGCTAATATAATGCCTTCCCCCAAAAGAAACTCGATTTTCCTTTGGCTGACTAGGCAGAAAATTAAAGATTTGCAAAACACCTGTATGACTAATCATATTTCACAAAAGCTTGAGGAAAGAGACCGAGCTGGCAGTACAAGAAAGTTACTAGCCACCAATGGATTAGTGGATTTTGTATCCAACGACTACCTGGGACTAAGCAGGTCAAAAACACTTTTTGAAAGAATCAAAAGTTACGATTACAGTAAAGAAGTAAATATCAACGGCTCTACCGGATCACGACTATTAGCCGGCAATTCAGCTACCGCACAAAACTTAGAAAATAAGTTAGCTCACCTGTTCAAAACCGAAGCCGCCTTGCTTTTCAACTCAGGCTACGTAGCCAATCTGGCACTCATATCTTGTGTTCCCCAGCGTGGAGACACTATTCTTTATGACAGTCTTTCTCATGTGTGTCTCAAGGAGGGAGCCTTTCTCAGTAAAGCCAACAGATTCCCCTTTCGTCACAATGATTGTGAAGACCTGGAAGCAAAGCTCAAGCAGGCCACTGGCAATGTATATATCATCATTGAATCTGTGTATTCCATGGATGGCGACCTGGCTCCTTTTGGTGATATCATCGAATTAGCGGAGAAATACGAAGCAAAAATCATCGTAGACGAGGCGCATAGTACAGGCCTTTATGGCGAAGCTGGTTCGGGAAAATTGTGCGCTTTAGGATTGGAGGAGAATCTATTTGCCAGAGTGCACACTTTTGGCAAAGCGATGGGTGTTCATGGTGCGGTCGTTTGTGGATCAAAGGAGCTGATCAATTACCTCATCAATTTTGCAAGGCCTTTTATTTATACCACGGCGTTACCCTTGCACAGCTTGTTTTCTATAGACGCCGCTTTTGGTCATCTTTCGGAAAACATCGAATTACAGAAAATCAGTAAAGAGAAGATTTTCTATTTCAACTCTCTCTTCAATCAGAAAATTGGGAAGAATGAAAATATGCTCAGAATGGAAAGCAATACACCCATTCAACCTATTGTGGTACCGGGCAATGCCAGAGTAAAATCCATTGCCGAATCTTTACAAAAAAGTGGATTTGACGTACGTCCTATCCTATCCCCTACGGTGAAAGAAGGATCTGAAAGGCTGCGCATCTCCATTCATACACACAATACGGAAGAAGAAATTGCCGAATTAATCAACGAATTAGCTAAGCACGCATGAAAAAATATTTTGTAACCGGAATAGATACTGACGCAGGCAAAAGCATTGCCAGCGCCATTTTAGTAGAAAAACTAAAGGCGGACTACTGGAAACCAATTCAAGCAGGATTTCCTACTGACTCAGATACTGTCCGAAGTCTGGTAAGTGCTGACCAGATCATTCACCCTGAAGGCATCATCTTACAAGCGCCTATGTCTCCTCATGCGGCAGCCAAATTGGAAGATATTGACCTACGAGCCGAACAATTATCGGTTCCTAAAACTGAAAATACTTTGATCATCGAAGGCGCGGGGGGATTGCTTGTACCAATCAATGACGACGAATTTGTCATTAACCTAGCCAAACAATTTGATGCTGAAGTTATTTTGGTATCGAGAAACTACCTCGGTAGTATCAATCACACGATGCTCTCTATTGCCTACCTCAAGCAAAATGGTTTTAGCGTAGCAGGTATCATTTTCAATGACACACCGAACCCAGAAACCGAACGTTTCATCCTTCAACATTCACAATTGCCGTGCTTAGGTCGGATCGATCCGTTGGAAGAAATCAATTCATCAACCATTCAATCACAATTAAAAAACATCAACCTATGACCAACGCTGAAATCAAACAAGCCGACAAGGATTTGATCTGGCATCCATTTGCTCCGTTGATTAGCCCTTTTGAATACATTCCGATCAAATCCGCAAAGAAAGCACGTCTCTTTACGCACGGTGGCAAAACGATCATTGATACGGTGTCTTCATGGTGGGTTAATATCCACGGCCATTCTAATGAGCACATTGCCAATGCTATTCATAAACAAGCGCTGGAGCTCGAACATGTAATCTTCGCAGGCTTCACCCATGAGCCCGCAGTGAAATTGGCTAAAAACCTAATGACCATCTTACCAGATAACTTCTCAAAGGTCTTCTTTTCAGACAATGGAAGTACATCTATCGAAGTAGGACTGAAAATGGCCTTTCAATACTGGTGCAACCTAGGACAAGAAAATAGAACAAAAGTAATTGCACTAGACGGCGCTTATCACGGTGATACATTCGGTGCTATGTCTGTGAGTGCTAGAGGTGGCTTTACCAAACCTTTCTTTCCTTTTTTGTTTGACATCGAATCGCTTGACTTCCCGACCGAAGAAAACTTCGAACAAGTATTGGCTCACTTTGATGAATTAACCAGCGACGAAAAATGTGCTGCCTTCATTTTTGAACCTTTAGTTCAAGGAGCCGGTGGCATGCGAATGTATTCACCAGAAATGCTTCAAAAACTAGTAGCCCTCGCTCAATCCAAAGGCATTATATGTATTGCCGACGAAGTCATGACCGGCTGGGGACGTACAGGCACCAATTTTGCCACTGACCAGATCGAAGCGAATCCGGACATCATGTGCATTTCCAAAGGCATTACCGGTGGTTCTTTGCCGCTTGGTATCACAGCCTGCAACAAAAAAATAGTTGATGCATTCCAGAGTGAGGATTTGGAGAAAGCGCTACTCCATGGTCATTCTTATACTGGCAATCCCATGATTTGTGCGGCAGCCAATGCCAGCTTTGAGTTATTTCAAGCGCAGGAATGCAAGGACAACATCCAGCGCATTCACAACAAGCACCAAGCTTTTATAGAACAGCTCAAAACCTTCGACAATATCGAAAACATTCGATTGACAGGAACCATTGTAGCGTTCGATTTGAAGGGATTTGGAGAGACTGGGTATGATAGCGAAGCCCGTAAGAAGATCTACCCGTACTTCCTCGAAAGAGGCGTATTGATTCGTCCGCTGGGCAATGTGATCTATCTTCTCCCTCCTTATGTCATTACCGATGAGGAATTGGAGTTGGTGTATGAAACTTTACTAGGATTTTTGAGGGAAGGCTAAGTCAACGTTCATTATAGCCTTTGCCTTCAAATATTTTTGGTTTGCACTTTTCTATTCTTGACACCCGTGTGTTGGACTGTTTGGCCTGTGAGATATGGAGCAGATAGCCTCTTTGTCTTCCAGGTGTCAATGCTTCAAAGGCCGCCTTGAATTCCTGATCTGCGTTGAGTGCTTCTTCTAATTCCTCCGGCATTTCGTAGGCTGAGGTCTCTTTCATTTTCACCTTCAGTCCGGCACGTTCCACTTCGATGGCCTGGAAAATATAGGCCTTCAATTCCGCTTCATTTTTCTCGATGTCATCGACATTGGCAAATCGAATTTGGCGAGCAGACTGAACGTTCTTGGTCTGCTGGACGAGCCATTTATTGGTATCTTTAAGCAGCGCACCCTTGTGAAATAAGTAAGCACAATAATCCTTGAACCCATGGATCAACACTACATTTTGCCGCTGAAAGGTATAGCACGGACAGCCCCATTTGAGTTCCTCTGTCAAACCACAATCCAATGCCATCTTTCTCAATTGTCTATACTCCGCTTGCCACGGTGTAGACTTCTCAAAAAACCAATCTACTTCAGGATTCATTTCACTCATAGCGCTCTACGATTTTTACTACTTATTTAGAACAGAGACTTTTAGAATTCTAACATCATTGACCGGTCTATCCATCGCACCGGTTTAAACTGCAGCAATGGCGTCTACGACTTCCAGTCCTTGCACTACTTCACCAAACACGGTGTAGTTTTGATCCAAATGCGGCGTGCCACCCAGTGTCTTGTATACCTCTCGATGTACCTCAGGTATGCTGTATTTTTCAAAGTTTTGGTAATCTTCCATCAACTCCTTCATACTGTTATTTAGCTGCGCATAGCGCGTCCAATCCTCTGCTTCTTCAGCTTTAAGCAACTCTGACACAATGTCTTGATTACTGCTGTCATTTTTGAATGCATTCTGTTTTAGCCAGCCATTAATTCGCCCTTCGGCTACTTCGAGCAAACTATCGTTGAAGACTTTGCCTTGAACGATATAAAACTGTGTGCTGCTGGAAGCTCTTGCGAGGTTCCCGTCTCTCGCTGCTCCTAAGGCTCCTTTCTTATGAAATAGCGCGGTATTGAATTCTGCATCAACCCGATAGTCCAAACCGCCATTGCCGAGGGTATTTCCAGGCTGTGCATTTTTGCTATCTGGGTCTCCACCTTGAATCATAAAATTTTCAATCACTCGATGAAACAGCACACTATCCAGCACCCCCTCATTGGCCAGTTGGATGAAATTATCTCGATGTTTCGGGGTTTCGTTGTATAATTCCAATACGATCGTACCAAGGTCCGTCACCATCTCGATGGAGGTTCTTTTTTCTTCCTCCGGTCCTTCGGTTTGTTTGGCCTTTTGCGTGCAGCTATTAGTACTGAACACAAAAAAACAGATCGCAAGGGCAGTTTTTAGTTTTTTCATTTTTTTGGGGTATGTGACGCCACTGTATGAATCGTGCGTTTTAGTGAAGATAATGTTTCGTCTACTAAATAGCCAACGCTGCGAAATGGGCTATTACTTTTTTTAGTTCTCAATAGGCCATTTCTGCGAATTGGCGGGCCTTTCAGAATGCAGAAGTACTTACCCTAATACTATTCACGCATGATTTTCATACAGAACATTATCAGCTTTTTTACCCCACATATTTGATTATATATTTTAATGATGTAATTTAGTGGCGTAAATTTACGCCAATGAATTCTGAGGAAGAAAAATCAAATGTATCATTAACCGAGATCTACGATTATCTCGCTTCTAAGAAAAGTACAACCTTAGTTGACCTACTTGAAGAACAATGTAAAAAACATGGAGTTTCTCAAAGACAGTTAAGTCAGATCATTGGGATTCAACGTAAATCACTTCAAAGAATTCTTGAGGGGGAGGCCCAAAAAGTTGATGTCTTAACACTATTAAAGATTAATCAATTTCTCGGATTGGATTTAAATGAGGTAATAAAACTTTATATAAGTGGGATTTCATCAGAAAGTGTCAACGAGCTAGAATCAAGTAGAAAGTCAGCCTACATAGTCAAACACTTTGATTTAGAAGGATTGAAAAAATCGGGCTTTATAAAAAGCCTTATTGATTTTGATGAGATTGAGCAAAGGATATTGGCGTTTTTTGGACTTGAGAATATTTATGAATATGAGTCTGAAATAAGTGGCGCATTATTCAGTCGTACCAAAAAAAGCACCCACGATAAAATGATGGAGTTCTGGGTGAAGTCAGCCTATCTCCAATTTCAGAAAGTTGACAACCCGAACGAGTATAACAGGGATTCATTACTCGATTTAATAGCTAAAATGAGACCTTACACTCGTCAAGTAGAAAATGGCTTAACAACAGTCGTTAAAGCCCTATTCAATATAGGAGTTACAGTAATTATTCAGTCGTATCTCACTAAGACGCAAATACGTGGAGGTACTTTTATCGTAAATGGGAAACCATGTGTTGTGCTTACGGACTTCAACAAGCGATACGACACTCTTTGGTTCACATTGTTACACGAATTGTGCCATGTCCTATTTGATCTCGAGACAATTCAAACCACGACTTATCATCTTACTGGAGAGCCTGATATTTTTTTAATTGAGGAAGAAGCTGATCAATTCGCAAGGGATTATCTTCTTACTCAAGAAAAATTGGCAATCGTACAACCATTCATTTTTTCTGATGGTGTTGTTAAAGATTACGCCAAGCAATGGAAAGTTCATGAGTCTATTATCTATGGGTTGTACTTGCATGAGCATGAAAACTACTATCCAAAATTCAGAAGTTACATTACAAAGTCGGATCCAGCTGTTAGAAATTTAAAGCTAAGTAGTTGGGATGAGGATTCAATAGTTGAGCATGCTGAAAAAATTAAAGAGGTATTAACGTCAAAATAATTCGAAATGAGCAAGAAAAAAGAAGACGAAGAAAAAAAGAAAAAACTCAAGAAAAAGGAAGAGATAAACAAAATTCTTCGAGCTGCAGATTCAGGAAAGGAAATACAGTTAGGTATGCACACCCGCGATTTTTCGTTTCTTGATGGGGTTGAGGAGAAGTTTGCCAAAGACCTCCAAAACCCTGATGAGTCATACAGGTTATACTACAGTATTAGACGTTTGTTGATGGAGTATTTGCCAAAAGGAAAAGAAAATGAAAAGGCACGAAAATTCATTTACGAGCAAAAAAACATATTCCTTAACCGAGGAAAGGCAAAAGGGCCTGATGGATATAGAGGAAGTGATGGTAGACAGGCATATATTTCTTCAGATTTAGTTGTCGCACTTGAGATTGTGAAAGACTGGATAAAATCTGGTGCGAATGCCTTTGATGTATATAAGTTGTTCAATGAGAAGAATATTGAATTGGGATATATCGATGCTAAAAAGCAGTAGTTGCTTATAACATTTGTGTAAAGTGACCAGTGCACTTTATTCGCACTGCATCTTTACTGCTAATATAAATGAACCATACATTTAAAAACACAACAGCCCCAAGCAATTGCCTGAGGCAGTCTGTTTACCTAACCTAAAAATCTATTTTAAATTTTCTCTAATGCTGTTTGAAATTCTCTTGTTTCAATAGTGAAAAGAGGAAACCTTGGTTTACCCTACCCTATTAAAATTAATTTTGAATTCGCTGCTGCTCTTCTCTTGAGGCGGCGGCTTTGTTTCTTCTTTTCTTCAGTTTGTTATTGCCAAATGAGCGCGTGTAAGTCATATTGAAAACCTGGTTTTCGAAACGGAATCTGTTTCGTAAATTGATATTTTCCTCTGGCACATAGGTCTCCCCTCTGAAATCTCGTCCGCTAAATGCATCTGTGACAGAAAATTTGAAAGACCCTTGATCATCCTTTAGATTTTTCTCTACTCCAAAATTTACAATCGCATAGGACTGGTATTTGGATATCCCGAAATAAGAAGGCGTGCCCAAGTAAGCTGATACCTCCACGTTAAAATTCTTAGGCAGTTTGAAAGTATTACTCCCATTAAACCGAACATTGAAAGCCTCAATACTTACGGGCGTATCCAACTGTTCAGTTTCTGATACGCTGTAGATACCCGTCACGGTATATTGCATCTCCCACCAATCCGTGACTGTGATGGGCAGCGTTACACTCGCGCTATAGTTGTCGCGGTATTTCATATTTTCAGCCGACATGAGCTGCGTACGTCCATTGTCTGCCAACCTTGGCTGGAAGCCTACAATGGCATCTTCGTCGCGACTGTATTGTACGGTGAAAAGTGTGGATTTCCATCGATACTCCGCTTTGAAATTATTCGTGATCGAAGGTAATAGTGATTCATTGCCTGTCCAGAAGGTGGTAGGATCCAAAAAGATCACGAATGGCGCTATTTCATTGAAAGTGGGACGTGTCACTCTACGACTGTAGGAAAGCACCCAGCTATTGTCATCGTTGATGGTTTTGTTGATAAACAAGCTCGGAAACCACTGTCCATAATCTCGATTCACTACATTTTGCATCGTACGACTATCCAAATCGGTAGTCGTGTGTTCATAGCGCAATCCTACATTGATCCCCAGCTTTTCGGTTGGTTTAAAACTAATCGAACTATAAGCGGCCAGGATATCTTCTGTCATGTTTACCTCACGGGTGAGATCAGTATCTACAGTAGTCACTCCGTTTTCTACATAAACGACCTGCACCGCATTGTCCAAGGTATTGAACGCTCCTTTTATTCCGGCTTCTAGTTTCGTGTTTTCATTGATTTGAAAGGTATAATCTACTCTAGGCACCAGCGTGCTCAATGGGGTTTCTTTACTGGAATAAATATCGGGCAAGCTACTACTGCTATTGGAACCATCCAGATCCTGAAAATTTTGCTGGTAGTCTGTTGGGTTAGATGAATCGAAGGTGATATAATCCACTTCGGCGGATACCGTATGTCTATCATCAAACACATGTTCAACATTGGCATTGTAAACAAAATAGGTGCTTTTGTTCACTTCGTGATTGATCATATTCAATTGATAAGATGGGTTTTCATTGATCAAATAGTTCACATTATTGACTGCATCCATATTCCAATCTCTATCGAAGAAAGTTACACCAGCGCCTACCAGCGTCTTCTTGGTCAGTTGATAATCAAATCCCAACTGCGCATTGTGCGAATAGGTAATCGGATCGCGATGACTGACCGTGCTCGTTCGGGTTTCGTCTCCTGCATCGGTGAGGATAATTTTGTCGTTGCCATTAAGCTGATCGGTATGATCCAATCGATACGAATAGTTTCCGAAAATATTCCATCCTTTTTTGCGATGATTGAAGTTGACGCTGCCACCTACTTTTTCTCCTCCGCCATATCCAGTAAATAAAGAAAATGAACCATTCGTGCCTGCATCTGTGGTTTGCTTCAATACGATATTGATCAGACCCGCATCTCCTTCGGCTTCGTATTTCGCAGGAGGCGTGGTGATCAGCTCTACACTTTCTACATTGTCGGCATTCATACCTTCTAGCATTTGCACTGCGGCAGACATGGGCATACGGCTGATCTTTCCATTGATCATTACTCTCACGCCTGATTTGCCAGCTAGGGCCAAACTATAGTTGGATCGATCGACCGTTACGCCTGGCGACTTCTCTAATATATCTAAGGCTGATCCCGCACTGGCTGTAATACTACTTTGTACGTTGATGACCGTTCGGTCAATTTTCTGTTCGAAGATTGGCTTCTGAGCTACCACCACGACTTCATCGAGTTGCTCAGCATCTTCGATGAGGGTGATCACTCCTAAGTCCTGGGTCTCGTGATTGACCAGAATGGGAGCAAAGTATTCCTGATAGCCTATGGAAGAAATTCGAAGTAGATAGTTACCTGTAGCAGCATCCAATTTGAAACTTCCCTTTGCATCCGAAACTGCACCCTTGACCAGCGAAGAATCTGAAGGATTCAATAACAACACATTCGCAAAAGAAACGCCTGCATTGGCGTCATGGACTACTCCAGACAGCGCACCTTGGGCACTTGCTACAAATGAAGAAAAAATAAAAAGACCTGTGATCAGGAGTGAAAAATTGATAAATCTAGACATTGGTTTTAAAGTTGAGTTTTTGAATTATTATCAATTCTGGGTAAATGACGATCATCCGTTTGATGAAAGTATTCGAGTTTTGATTTGCTAGATTACGGCCTATTTTTTGGAAAGATTTGAACTGTGACTTATTGTGACAAACTATGACAAGAAAACAGAGGCTGTCTCAAAAGCCAGGTAAACTGTCAGGCTGAGCGGTTCGCCACCCGCGCACTCGAAGCCTTGCTGCTATACGTCGGCAGGCATTTCGAGAGCCTCAATGTGACATTTATTAGAAAATGGAGACTTTTGAGGCAGTCCCTTTTGTAAAAAATTTTGCTATTTCAGCAGGTTAGCTGTGCTTATAGCCGATCATACACCCAAATCAATTGGCAGCCCTCGCCTTGCTCTTGAATGATTTGAAGTTCGCTTGAAGTCAGGGTAAACCTATCTGCAGCCTCATTACCACTTTCTAAATTTAGAATCAGAAAATCACCAGATATCACGTAGGTACCATCATCTTCGTAGGCGACATCTTCAAACTCATATTTTGTGGTATAAGTACCGTCTCCCAGAAAGGTCACTTCAAAACCATCACACTCGGTATCGAAACTATCGGAGAATTCGCCACATTCTTCTGTGTATCCACTGTTGCAAACCCAGGTCCCCAGAATTTCAGGAGCGTCGTCTTTACAACTAGAAAACAAAATGAGCAAGCTACAACAAACCCAAGCGAATTGATTTGAAAAATGGTGCATGTAAAATTTAAGGTTTAAAAGTGAGGCACATTGCCTACCTTGACCATGCACATATCCTGAAACAACGCTTTTTACTATTTCACTTACTTGGCGTAACTAATTGATCTCATTTCTCTAATAACAGTGACCTTGATCTGACCTGGATACTGCATGTCGTTTTCGATTTTAGAAGAAATTTCAAATGACAAATCGCTTGCGGATTTATCTGTGACCTTATCTGCATCTACCAATACACGAAGTTCTCTACCCGCCTGAATGGCATAGCATTTATGTACCCCATCAAATCCAAGCGCCAAGGCTTCAAGGTCCTTGAGTCGTTTGATATAAGACTCCATGATCTCTCTTCTCGCACCAGGGCGCGACCCAGAGATGGCATCACAGGTCTGAATAATTGGTGAAATCAAAGTGGTCATCTCGATCTCATCATGGTGAGCACCGATGGCATTACACACATCTGGATGCTCCTTGTACTTTTTGGCGAGTTCCATACCCACTATAGCATGCGGTTGCTCTGCTTCTTCGGGCCATACTTTCCCAATATCATGTAGGAGTCCGGCTCTTTTCGCTTGCTTCGCATTAAGCCCCAACTCCGAAGCTAGTGTAGCACAAAGCTTGGCTACCTCTCTCGAGTGTTGCAGTAAGTTCTGGCCATACGATGATCTGAATCTCATTCTACCTACCATCTTAATCAATTCTGGATGCAGGCCATGAATACCCAAATCAATGACTGTTCTTTCGCCAATCTCTACGATTTCCTCTTCGATATTTTTTGTAGTCTTAGATACAATCTCCTCGATTCTTGCCGGATGGATTCTACCATCTGTCACCAATCGATGTAGAGACAATCTGGCTATCTCTCTCCTTACTGGGTCAAACCCAGAAATGATGATAGCTTCTGGTGTATCATCCACAATGATCTCTACACCAGTAGCTGCTTCTAGCGCTCTAATGTTTCGTCCTTCACGACCGATGATTTTACCTTTGATGTCGTCGCTTTCTATATTAAAAATAGAAACACAGTTTTCGATAGCATGCTCTGTAGCCGTACGCTGAATTGTTTGAATCACTATCTTTTTTGCTTCCTTAGTGGCAGTCAACTTAGCCTCTTCAATGATGTCTTTGATATGAGAAGAAGCTTTGGTACGCGCTTCATCCTTTAGTGTCTCCTTCAACTGGTCGATGGCCTCAGCAGCTGAGAGGTTTGATATCTTTTCTAAGATTGCCGTTTGCTCTTGCTTGGTTTTCTCCAATTCCTCTTTTCTGCGCTTTACTATTTCCATTTGCGCATCCAGGTTTTCCTTCTGGCTTTCTAGCTCGGCTTCTACTCGTTTGTTTTGCTCTATCTGCTTGGAGATATGACTTTCTCTTTGCTTGACTTTATTTTCGTTCGCAATGATTTGGTTCTTCTTGCGATTCGCTTCTTCTTCAAATTCAGATTTCTTTTTTAAGAAATGTTCTTTGGCTTCGATAGCCTTTTCTTTCTTGACATTCTCTGCATTTATCGTAGCCTCTTTGATGATCATTTCGGCTTGTCCTTTGGCCTCTGACAAGCGTTTTCCTTCGGCTCTTTTAGCCAGAAATTTACTGATTCCAAACCCGACGGCAAGTCCACCCAGGGAAGAAAGTATTATAAGTAGTGTGTTGTCCATGATATATATATTTATCATGGCACGGAAGCAAAAAATGCTTAGCAGAAATGAATATTATAGTTCAGCAGAGACTAATCGGTTAAGCTTAGAAATTTGATCCATTGCCACTTCGTCTGTGGTCTGTCGCAGTTCCATGGCTCTCAGCTTCTCAACGAAGCTATCTATCGCTACCATGGCCAATAAATCCTGTTTATCATCAATACCAAATTGATCTTGAAAAGACTTTAGCTTTTCATTTATTTTCTTACCCGCTTCACGAATGGTCGCTTCTTCACTGGCCGCCACCTTCATGGGGTATTCTCTGTTGCCTATTTTTATTTTTATTGATAACTCTGTCATTGAGTTTTTTCTATTCGCTCAATTGAGCAATGCATTTATCAACTTCAATTATATATTCATTCAGCATGTCACTCAAATCTGCAGCACTATGGGTGCTGTTCACTACCATGCCATTCACAATTTTACTAATTTTATCTTGATTTTGAAAGCTGGATATTTCCTCGCCTTTCTGTTCGAGTTGCTCACGCAAATCGCCATTCTCCTTTTTCAGCACTTTAATCTCCTCTTTCATTTTTTGATGATCACTGATCAACAAAACTAATTTTCTTTCTAGGTGGCTGAGTTCTGAGCGTAGAGGATTGTCTGACATTATTACTTTCTAATTATTGCGTTTAGGTCTCTTTCAAAACAGGTAATTAAACCATTCATTGTTTTGTCTATCGCCTTATCGTTGAGTGTCTTATTTTCATCCTGCAGGATAAAACTCAAAGCGTAAGACTTCTTTCCTTCACCAATGCTCTCCCCTTGATAGACACTGAATACGTTAATCCTTTTGACCAACTTTCTAGATTCTTTCTTAGCCAGTTCCATGATTTGTTGGAAACTCACTTGCTCGTCAATCACTAACGACAAGTCTCTTCTAACTTCTGGGAATTTAGGAACTGGTTTGTATAGTATCTTTTTACCATACTTTTTCAGCATTTTGGCCCAATTGAACTCAGCGTAGAATACATCTTGGCTTACTTCTGCTACTTTCTGAACCTTTCTGTTCACCTTTCCCAAGGATACCAATAACTGGCCATCTTTTGAGATATCTAAACCATAGTCGAAAACAGGATTGTTGGTCGGTACGGAATCGAATTCAGTAATGCTAAATTTATCTAAAATTTTATGAACTGTGGATGATATGTTGTAAAAATCAATCGACTTTTTATCCACATTCCAACTTTCATCCATTTGCTCGCCAGTCAAAAACAAGGCTAGCTGTTCGTGCTCCTTGTATTGACCTTCTTCAGCGGTATAAATCCTACCAAACTCGAAGAACTTCAAGTTGGTCTGTTTCCTGTTGATATTGTATTTTAAAGACTCTAATCCGGAGAAGACCATCGTTTGTCTCATCACACCCAGCTCTTCGCTCAACTTATTGAGTACTTCCACATTTAGCTTGCTATCCCAAATTTCCGTTTTGGTTACATATTCAGGATTAGTCAATGAGTTGCTAATAATTTCATTGAATCCCTGAGCAGCTAAAAAGTCTGTCGTCTTCGATTGAATTTTATCTTTATCTGGTGTTGGAAAAGCAGCCAAATAATCCGCCCCATAGTTCTCTTCCAACTCTACATTGTTGTAACCATAGATTCGAAGAATCTCTTCAATCACATCGGCTTCACGCGTTACATCCACTCGGTAAGGAGGAACTGTGGTTTTGAATCCTTCTTCCGATTCATTGGAAACCGTGATATCCAAGTCTTCCAAAATTTCTTTGATGCGGTCGTGTGGCACTTGTTTGCCGATCAACCGATCAATGTTTTTGTACTTTACATCGACTTCAAAATCTGCAATTGGCTCTGGGTAGATGTCAATCAAGTCTGAGCTGATTTCTCCACCAGCCAATTCTTTGATCAAAATAGCCGCATATTTAAGTGCATGCACCGTCATATTCGGGTCTGTACCTCTTTCGAATCGAAAAGAGGCATCCGTCTTGATACTATGTCGAGTGGCCGTATTTCTTGCCCAATCTGCTGAGAAGTAAGCCGCTTCTAAGAAGATGGCAGTCGTACTATCTTTTACGCCTGAGTTGATTCCACCGAATACACCACCGATACACATGCCTTCTTCGGCATTACAAACCATCAGGTCTTTATCCGTTAGCTCTCTTTCTTTTTCGTCGAGTGTGGTGAATTTCGTGCCATTTGGCAAAGTCTTCACGATGATCTTATTGCCCTTCACATCTGCCATGTCATAAGCATGAAGTGGCTGCCCCAAACCGTGAAGCACATAGTTGGTGATATCTACTACATTATTGATCGGCGCCAGGCCAATACACTTCAAGCGGTTTTTCAACCACTTTGGTGATTCTTTTATGGTAAGATTGGAAATAGTTAATCCCGAGAACCTTGGACATGCTTCGAAATTTTCTACCACTACTTCCACAGGTGTGGACTGATTATCTACTTTGAATGCACTTAAGTCTGGAAAAATAGTTGGTCTTCTGAAGGCTGCCTTGAGATCACGGGCTACGCCGTAATGGGAAGTGCCGTCTGCTCGATTTGGTGTTAGTCCAATTTCAATGACAGTATCTGTCTCGGGTTTAAACAGGTCTCTAGCTGGTGTGCCGTTTGGTAAATCTGTATCCAAAACCATGATGCCATCATGCGATTGGCCCAAGCCAATTTCATCTTCGGCACAGATCATTCCTAAGGATACTTCACCTCTAATTTTTGCTTTCTTGATTTTGAATGACTCGCCTCCTTCCGGGTATAAAGTCGCGCCTACGGTAGCTACGACTACTTTCTGTCCTTTGGCTACATTGGGTGCGCCGCAGACAATTGGTGAGGGCTCGTCCGCCCCGATGTCGACTGTAGTCAGGCTCAATTTATCAGCATCAGGATGCTTTTCGCAAGACAATACCTCGCCTATTACCAATCCTTCCAGCCCGCCTTCGATTTCTTCGAATTTCTCTAAGCCTTCTACTTCTAACCCCGTGTCTGTTAATACTTCAGAGATAACATTTGAGTCTTCTTTCAACTCAATAAAATCCTTCAACCAATTCAGAGAAACCTTCATTAAACTACCTGCTTTTTACTCTAGATAAAACAAGCCGTAAAATTATAAAAATAAGGGAGGATGTAGCACGCTGGCGCGTTTAATATTTAAGGATGAAAGTTTAAAACTCAAATGGCCAAGATTACTTATTCGTTCGCTTACCAAAAAGTGTATTATAAAGGATGATACCCATGCCACAGGCCATGACCAGATAAAACCATCGGGGAGACCCTGCTTGATAGGAGCGATAAAAATGAAGTGAGGCCAAAAAAATCAAAATGAATCCGCCAAGGATTCCATAGCGATTCAGTTTTTTGATATTCATGTAAGTTCAATGGTTCGTTCCCACTCTTCGAATTTTTCTATATCCTCTTGCACACTTTTATAAATCCAGTAAACGATAGAGATATCATCGGTCAGGCCTAAGATGGGAATGACATCTGGAATTAGATCTAGTGGAGTAATAAAATAGATCAAAGCACCTACGATCATGGCCAGCGTGCGCCAGGGAAATTCTCGATACTCTCCTGATAGTTGCGCTTTTACCATGCGAATCATGACGTATACTTTCTCAGAAAATTCCTTCAGTCGATCGTTGTTCTCCAGCACTTCAGTCAATTTTTCACGAGTGGAGCCTAACAAGCTCTGTACACGTTTGTTGTCTTTTAAGACCTCTTCTGCTTTCTTTTGATACTTTTTGAAATTTTCTTTCTTACTCATATATCCCTAATTAAAATACCTGCTGAATTTCATTTTTAACGAATGACAAAGCCACATCCGTGCCTAACTCCTGCTTTTCTATCACTTTTTCAAAAACCTTTCGAGCTAAGTCGATGCTTTTAGCTTCTTCTCCCAAGTCGCCCGATGCTTCATTCACCAACATGATAATTTCTTCCATGGCATTTTTGACCAGATTCCAAGACTCTTCAGACATGTACACCTGCTGAGACAGATTGTGTCCAAACTCTTCACGGATTTCATGTAAAAGCACTTGCTGAAATTCTCCAGCTGTCATTTCTCCAACGTTTAATCTTACGATCAAATTTTTAGGCGCTATGCGCTCTAAAAAGAGGCAAATTCTTTCATAAGCTTGTAAGCGAACAGGCAATACTGTATCGTTGTTTTTGATCTTGATATCGATGAGTCTTTTTTCATACTCCTTGTTCAAAAACATACGAGTGGTAAGAAACATGGCATACAAAACTGCCCCTGCTGGTAGAATGATTTTTCCGAAATCTGTTAGTGCCTCCAATACTTAAATTTTAGATTGTGTAATCCAAAAATAAGTATTTTTGCCATAGAAAAATGGAAGAGAGAAAAATGAGTCTGGAACCAGTTACAATTACTCCTAAGGCGGTCGAAGAAGTCAAAAATATCATGTCTAACAAAGGCATTCCAGAAGGGTATGCTTTAAGGGTCGGTATCAAAGGAGGAGGTTGTGGAGCTATGGGCTATGTGTTAGGTTTTGACCAGCTCAAAGACTCAGATATTTCTTATGCTCATCAAGAGGTACCTATAATCATAGAAAAAAAACATGTGATGTATCTTATGGGACTTGAAGTTGACTTCATAGAAGACTCAGAAGAAAGAGGCTTTTGTTTTAATAGGGAGAACTAAAACTTATTCATCCATTTGAGCTAGCCATTCTTTGACAGTGGCTTCCGTTTTAGGCTTTTTCAATTTATTACTAGGTCTGCTCTCAGCGATAAATTTACCGATCTTCTTTATCGACTTAGATTTCACTACTAATTTCTGGTCCTGAAACATGTAATAAACGTCTTCCTTTATGTAAGTATCACTTCGACTACCCGTATCCATAATCAGATTATAGTTACTTGGCTTGAAGACAACTTCTTTGGCTACATATAAATCATACAATCCTTCATGGAGCACCTTAAAAAAAACATCGCCTTCTTCTAATGAAGGTTTGAGCGTTGATGCACGAATATAAATGTTTTCACCTTGCTCAAATTTCCATACCATTTCACCCGCAATGGCAATGCTTCCTATTTCAAACCGGTCGTCTCTGATATTATAGATTCCATAAATGTCTTGATGAACTAAACTGTCTTTTTGAATAATGGTCATAGGCGAAGCACTTTCAGTCAAGTAGTAAGACCCTTCGACTGGCATTTTTACAATTTTCTTTTCGTGAAGGATTCCAACTTCTTCATTGACTACGTTGTCATTTTGAGTTTGTGCTAAACCTGTTAATGTATCTATCAAACACATTAATATTAGAATAAAATACCTCATACATAAATTAGAAAAACAAAGGAGCTAAATCTATTTAGCTCCTTTGTACTATTTGAATTTCAATTTTTATTAATGCTCATCTTCTAAGAAACCTGTTCTACGTACTCCAGAAGCTCTGTAAACCGTAGGGTCATCATCTGGCTGAACAAACTCGAAGTGAATACTATCCGTAACCACCCCGCTAGTAGAAAGTCCTCCATCTTGAATGACTATGCCGTTAGTAACAGTTACATTAGCTGACCCACCTGATAATTCTGATGCCTCAGTAGCGGAAAAATTAAATCCATTAACAGTAACTTTGTACATGGTTCCCCATCCTTCGGTATCGTTAATCAGCATTTCGGCTTCAGAATTGTCAGCTGTATTCGAGGTGATCACTGTATAGTATCCCCAATGTGGATTAGTCCAAGATCCATCAGTCTCTTGATATTCATATTGAACATACCATTCACCTGATAATTCGGTAACAGCTGTATATTCGATTTCAGGATCGTCCAATTCACATGCTGTAATTATTCCCATTGAAATAACAATTACGAACAATTTATATACTTTATTTTTCATGATTTTCTATTTTAAAATACACTAAATATTAAGGCGTTTGAACTAATGTAACCACCCAAGTTCTACCAGATGCAAAATCTGAAATGGCATCGTAGGTTATTGTATTAGTACCTGCGTTCACATCAAAGTTCTGAATCGTTATGGTGTTTCCCCATGCGGGATACAAACCTTGAGTAGTGGTGAAATCATTAGAAGCCAAGTCATTGATGGTGACTGTTGCTCCACCAGCTCTGTACCCATCGCCATATCCAAAACCTTCACTATAAAATCCTCCGGAAGCATGAGACAATGTGTAAGTGTTTGTTCCTGTTTTAGAAATCCAAACTTCAATATCCGATGACGTACTTCCATCATTTCGAACAGTCGACGCTGTATATACGCCTTCCAAACCAACCGTCATATCCTCGTTTGGATTCATAGCATAGACAGTTCTTACTGCGCTACCAGGATAGCCATCGCTATTAATCGCTGTATACGTAAATGAATAAATATCCATTACCGCCACATCAGAATCAGAATAACCAGTATAAAGTCCTGATATACTAGTTGTATGTTCCAACATGGCTCCATCTTCTGTTGCGATCACTCCTGGATCAGTAAATGCTCCTGGTGTGGTATACTCCACTTCCTCTCCTTCAAACTCGAAGTTTGCAAAATATGTCGTTCTTGAAACGCCTTCCGTTTCTAGATCTCCCTCACACCCAGAAAGGGCGAAAATTAAAAGAAGAGATCCTATATATATTATATTTTTCATTTTTATACTTTTTAAGATTCCCATTCTATTATTGATCCCACCAAACAGCTGTGTGAATATCCTTTTGAGCTGGCGTATTAGGATTTCTACTCACTTCTCTATCAGGGAAAAGATATCTTCTTGGGTATCTTCCACCTGTAACTCCGTTTACTGGATAATTCAACTGACCAGAAACAAAAGAATTTGGATCTGTACTTTCAATTGGATAACCTGTTCTTAAATGATCAAACCATGCTTCTAAACCATTGACTCTAGCATTAGATGCCCACTTTTGCATCATGATAGCTTCAACATTTTGAGCTTCAGTTCCAGCTGGATACTCATATGCCCCACCAGTTCCAATAAAAGTTGCTGCCGACTCACCATACATATCAAAGGATGCTGTAATGGCAGCGTTGTATAAAGTTGTCGCATTCCCTGTACCATAACCTCTAGCTGCTGCCTCAGCTTGTAAAAACAAACTTTCAGACAATGTGAAGAAATAAACAGGATCAAGGGCAGTAACAGTTGCTCTGGAAACATTATCAGGATCCAAATCTGTTGTAGGAAGATTGAAGTCTCCTTGACGCATTCCAGTGATAGCTCCACCGTTTACAGGAACATCAAAAAGATGAACTAATCTAGGGTCCCCATTATTTGTCATGAAATCGACAAATGTTGTACTAGCCTTCAGGTTATTCTCTGTATTCAGCTGACGTCTATCTTGCTCATACAGTGGATTACTTGCATTCGCCTGATCAGCAAAATCGTCTACCGCTGCAGAAGCATCAAGAAAATCTACTCCAGCACTATACAAAGCGTTAATGCCACTTTCTGCAACCGATGGTCTTGCTTCAGTCTGTCTCATGTATATTTTCAATTTAAGCGTGTTAATAAATTGAATCCACATGTCCATATCTCCTCCAAATATCAAATCAGACGAACCAGGATTGGTAACTGTAATAGCATTCAAATCCTTGGCTAGTGCATTGTCCAATCTTACAATCAGAGAATCATAAATAGCTTGTCCATTTCGATACTCAGGAGAGAAATTTCCTTCATCACCTAACAAAGCATCATCAAAAGGAACTTCATCATACAAATCAGCTAAAATTTGAAAAGTGTAAGCTTCTAAGGCTGTCGCCATCACATAGTAGCTCCAATCCTCACTTTCAGTCGCTTTTGTTTTTACAAACTTCAAATCATTCAATGCACCAGCATACAATTCCTGGAACCTAGCCCCCTGAAATGTAGAGATGATATTAAAGCCATCAATTGATTTGTATTGGTTTGCCGCATTGTTTTGTGTGTAAAACTGAGACCAGAGATTGCCAGTAATGGCATAATCCCCCCCAATCACACTCACCACAGACAATGTTGCTGCTGGAAATATGAGTCCAGGCGTTGCATCTGTCGGGTTATTTGGATCAGTATTTACATCCAAATAATCTTCACAGGACACCATGAATAGCATGGCCATGGCAAGCCCTATATTTATAATATTTTTCATAATTATTTTCATTAAATATATGACCTAATTAAAATGTAGCCTTTAAGCTAAAACCTAAACTTCTAGTAGTTGGACCCACACCAAATTCTCCAAATTCGCCGAGTAAGTCATTACCAAAAGTAGTAGACTCAGGGTCTATCAGATTATTGCTATCAGGAGTAAACAATAGTAAGTTTCTACCTACTACATTTAGATCTAAACTAGAAAGCGGTGTCCTATCCAAGAATGCCTTTGGAAAAGAATAGCCCAATGAAACTTCTCTTAGTTTAAGGAAAGTCTTGCTGTGCATATGGTCTCTACTTCTGCTTTGGTTATCCGATTGATTATGGAAACTATTCACATTACTCATGTCAACAGCGGTTGTATTTTCAGAGTAAGTTCCATCGCCATTATCCACAACAGAGTTAGGCACAATCCAAGGACGTCTTTCATTGTACAACGTATTTGTAGCATTACCTACGAACATGGTCAAACGTTGAGTATATGAGTACATGATACCACCATGTCTGTAATCAAAATTCACATTCAACCGGAAATTTTTGTATTTGAATGAATTAGCTAACCCCATGGTGTAATCTGGATTTACATTTCCGTATTCCACTTTGTCGTCAGCAACTGTAGGAATACCTGCACCATTCACAATAATTTCTCCATCAGGAGTTGTAGCTTCTGTGTGTCCATAGATCACACCCATTGGTTTACCAGGCACAGCTCTCATTTCTATACCATAGGCAGAGTGTAATACCAAATATTCCAACCCATCAGTCAATGAGACCACTTCGTTTTTATTTTTGGTATAGTTATACGAGATATCCCAGGTAAAATTGGAAGTTTTGATTGGCGTCATAGTGACCATCAACTCTATCCCTTGATTGGTTACCTCCCCGATATTCTTAGTTTGCTGCGTATAGCCACTAGATACTGGTACATTTACTCTCAATATCTGATCAGTTGTAGATCGATTATAATAAGCTATATCTACTCCGAATCGATTATTGAAGAATTTCAAATCAGCGCCAATCTCGTATTCTGAAGTAATCTCTGGCTGTAAAGATGGGTTTCCAATAATATTTGAAACCTCAAATGCATTCACTCCATTGAATGGCAAATTAATACTACCAAATGGCAAGAGTACTTGACCCGGGATCAAGACAGATTCTACAGCGTAAGGCAATGCATCATTACCTGTTTGTCCCCAACTTGCTCTAACCTTACCAAATGACAAAATTCCATCTAAAACTGAAGTTGCTTCAGAGAATACAAAACTTGCGTTGACCCCAGGGTAAAAGAACGAATTGTTATTCTTTGGAAGTGTAGAAGACCAGTCGTTTCTTGCTACAGCAGTTAAAAACAACATGTCCTTATAAGAAGCCTCCAACTGACCATATACGCCAATCAATCTTCTCTTAGAATTAAAAGTTGTAGTTACAGGAGTAGCAGAACTGTTGCTAATATTATAGTAACCAGGAATATCCAATCCAGAAACTGTTTGAGTCTGGTTTCTAAGTTCTCTTTCGTTGTTGTTTAAGCCAACAAGTCCAGAAAGACTGAAATCATTAGTGATATTCTTGTATGCATTGACCATGAAAGTATGGTCAATTTCTTTTGCGAATCTGGTTTGATCCATTACCTGTCCCGGTATATCTGTTACCGTTCCATTAGGCGAACCAGGTGTGGTATTAGCTATAGCAATCCAATCTTTAATTTGAGAATTGGCTACATCGGCTCCTACCCTATAAGTTGCGTTTAACCAATCTGTAAATTTGTAGGTTAGCCCAACTTTTCCATAAACTCTATCTTCATTGAATGAATTTCCATTTTCGTTGATGGAATAATATGGATTTTGCGCATACTGAGTATAAAAATTATCCAAATTATAAAATGGATCATTATAATCTTTAAAGTCAACAATACTCATATCCCTAGGGACTTGAATTAATTCTTGAAAAGTGGTAGTACCTGCTCCACCTTGTCCAGTAGTAATTACACTTTGTTTCTTATTAGAGTAATTAATACTAGTGGTCGCACTTAACTTATCACCTTTTAAAGTTCCTCTGAGCGATATTGTGTTTCTGTCCAGCACATCAGCATCTCCAGGCACAATACCATCTTGCTTTACATTTCCGTAAGACAAGTAATAAGTTGCTAAATCATTACCTCCACTTAAGGAAACAGTATTGATATATGAAGTACCGGTCTCATAAAAATCCTTCAAATTATCTCTTGCTTCGAAACTCTTGATCTGCTGGCTATTATCTACCACATTACCCCACAATCTATCTTCTCCGTCTAATCTTGGTCCCCAACTTCCGTTTTCTTCAGAAGCATAGTGACCACTCCAACCTTGACCAAATTCATTTTGAAGCTGTGGCAATCTCAATGGGCGAGTGAATGTAGCGGAACTTGAAAATGCTACTCTAACTCCATCTTGAGACTTTCCTTTTTTGGTGGTAATTACAATTACACCATTGGCAGCTCTAGATCCATAAAGTGCTGTAGCTGACGCTCCTTTCAATATTGTCACAGACTCCACATCATCCGGATTGATATCATTGGCTCTATTACCAAAATCCTGATTTCTGTTTACATCTGTAGCAGAAGTTGTGGCATTGAAATTATTCGAACTATTGTTGATTGGCACACCATCTACAATATATAATGGGTTGTTTGACCCTCCAATAGAAGAATAACCTCTCAAAATCACTTTAGTAGACGCTCCAGGAGCACCAGATGCTGTTGTGATATTAACACCTGCTACCTTTCCCTGTAAAGAACTCATAACATCTGTGGTTCTACCTCGGGTTACCTCTTCTGAATTTACCTGAGAAGCAGAGTATCCTAAACTCCTAACATCTCTTTCAATTCCCTGTGCGGTAACAACAACCTCAGATAATTGTTGTGCGTCCGTTTCCATTGAAATGTCTATTACAGATCGATTACCAACTTCCACTTCCTGTGCTGACATACCTACGAACGAAAATACGAGTATGCCTCCTTCTGAAGGAACGCTCAATTTCCAATTACCGTCCAAATCCGAAGTAGTTCCGTTCGTGGTTCCCTTCAGGATGACCGTAACACCCGGTAAGGTAGATCCGTCATCTTTGGATGACACCTTTCCAGACACGGTACGATCTTGCGCCCACGACTCACCTATGAGTGCAGACAGCAACATGATACTTAGTAGTAGTTTTTTCATATTGTCTTAGTTTTAAATGATAAAATATGTTTAACGGGCCTATAAAAGCGTGTAACATTTTTACCCTTACAGGGCTAAGACAAAAAAATAGAAACGTTATTTCACGGACATTTCTATAAGAAAAGAGAATTATAGGGTGAAAACGGCAAACCCAAATTTATTATTCTTAATCACCAGATATTCCTAAGATTTTAAACTCAATCCTTCTATTTTTAGATTGATTCTCCAAATTATCGTTGGGGGCAATTGGATGGCCTTGCCCGTAGCCTTTGTATGAAATCTGCTCTTCACTGATCCTTTTGAATCGTAAAAAATCATACACAGACTTGGCTCTTTTGGTTGACAACTCCATGTTGTATTCGGCCGACCCCACATTATCAGTGTGACCAGATATTTCCACTTTCACACCAGGGTTTTGTTTAAGAAAATCATAAACTTCCTTTAGCTCTGACATAGATTTTCGCTGCAAAGAAAACTCATTGAAGTCAAAGAATATATTTCCTAAAACTGTAGTTTTCCCCACCTTAACAGGCTCTAAATTGATATCCAAAAGATTCGAATCAAAGCCATTAATATCATCGAATGAAAATGAAAAATCTTGGAATAAATAGCCAGGAGAGGAAATATAGAGTCCATACTGGTTAGACTCAGATAATACAACCGTATAGTCTCCGGTCTTCTTATCTGATAAAAGCTCAGAATAATATTTCTCATTATTCAATTTATACAACTTAATATTTGCCTGAAGTGGAGCACCCGACTCGGCATCTCTTACTGTCCCCTTTAGATAGGAACTCCGATTAGAAACACGAAAGCTATCTGGTAGATCGAAGCTGTATAATTTACTTTCAAAGTTGCCTCGATCTTTCTTTTCTATGGTGTAGTAACCCTTCTCTCCATCGGAGGAAATATAAAGCGACAATTGGTCATGCGCATCGTTCAAAGGGTAACCTAAATTCACCGGTTCAGACCAAATAGAATCAGTCCTTTCACTCATATAAATATCCAATCCACCTAGCCCAACTTTACCGTTTGAAGAGTAATAAATCGACTCACCGTTTGCATGAATAAAGGGCGATATTTCGTCTTTATTTGTGTTAATTTTTTTTCCAAGATTTACAGCCTCTTCCCACTTTCCTTTCTTGTTTTTAGAAGAAGACCAAATATCCTTTCGACCAAACCCTCCTTGCCTATTAGAAACAAAATATATCGTGCGTCCGTCAGCTGAGAGTGAAGCTTGAGCTTCCCATGCCGCAGAGTTGATCATATTACCCATATTCTCTGGGGTTGACCAGTTATCACCCTCCTTATACGAAACATATATATCACAACTTCCAAATCCCCTGCGTCCATCACAGGAAGTGAACACTAGCATTCGCCCATCTGCAGAAAGAGACGCCGCACCTTCATTGTAAGCGGAGTTAATATTTTCCGAAACCGACACAGGCACTGACCAGCTTCCGTCTTCCAATTTATTGCTGTAGAAGATATCCTCGTCATGCTGAACAGATAATCCCTCTCTACGAGTGAAGTAGATTTTTTTCTGATCCACAGAAAGCACAGGAAAATATTGTAGCGCGAATGTATTGGCGTGATCGGGCAAAATCTGAATATTGTATTCAAAAGGAGTTTCCATAGCAGACAAAGCAAATTGACAATTATCAACCATCACTTCTGCCTGCTTTCGCTTCTGGATCTCGGTGTCGTCTCGTGATAGATAATGTCCTAAGTAAGCCTTGGAGTCTTCATAATTAGCTTGTTTGAAGTAAATCTCACCAATCAGAAAATAAGCATAGATAGATTTAGGATAATCTGGATCAATCTCCAATGCCTTTTGAAGAGCCGCCAAGGTTTCATCATATCTACCTAAACGATAATTGGCACTACCCATAGCCAACCAAACCTCGATAAAATTAGGATCTTTATCCAAGGCATCTTGCAAAGGCTCAAAAGCTTCTCGAAACTGCGCTCTTTTCAGATACTGTCGAGCCTCTTCGTAATACTTCTCAGCCCTTTTGTCGGTGGTGTGATACTTCGTGTATTGGCCAAATACAGTAAAGCAAGTAAGGAAAAATAAGGTGGTAATGGCAATTCTCATAAGACTCGTTTTATGCAATAACGAAGATATTATGGAATATTGAGGTATTTGTGCGTTTGTAATGAAATATTCCATTGTGGATGCGCTTTGGCGTAGTCAATGATCTTTTCTGTCATTTGATCGGCTTTGCCCCATTCTGGTTGCAAATACAACATGCATTTTTCTTCTACTCTCGCTGCATGCTCCTCAGCAAATTTAAAGTCTGACTTATTGAAAACGATGGCTTTCAATTCATGCGCCTGACTATAAACAGATTCATGCGGTGCTTTGAACTTCTTTGGAGAAAAACAAACCCAATCCCATGTACCTGACATCGGATAAGCGCCTGAAGTCTCTATATGCAATCGATAGCCTTCTGATTTCAATCGGGAAGTCAATGCACTCAAATCATACATCAAAGGCTCTCCACCAGTGATAATCAAAGTTTTGCATGGATACTGACTGAGTTCTTTTATGATTTCGTCAATAGTGAAAAAAGGATGATCCTCCTCATTCCAGGATTCTTTCACATCGCACCAGACACAGCCCACATCACATCCGCCTAATCTCACGAATATGGCTGGTTTACCAGAATAAAAACCCTCCCCTTGGATGGAGTAAAAAATCTCCATAATGGGTAGCTTCTCTGATATTTTGGGAATGAAGGTCAAACTTACAGCAGGTTCTTCTTGGCAGCTTGTAGCGTATTAATCATCAAAGAAGCGATGGTCATCGGACCTACACCACCAGGTACAGGTGTGATGTGACTCGCAATTGCCTCCACCTCTTCGTAATCCACATCGCCAGACAATCTAAAACCTGATTTCTTTGATGCATCTTCTACTCGTGTGGTTCCCACGTCGATGACTACAGCGCCCTTTTGCACCATGTCTTTGGTGATCAACCCTGGCAACCCTACAGCTGAAATTAGTATATCCGCCTGTCTCGTGTGATTGGCCAAGTCTTTGGTGTACTTGTTGCAAAGTGAGACTGTAGCATTTCCTTCTTTTGAAAGCATTAGAGCCAAAGGCGCCCCAACCAAACGACTGGCACCTACAATCACACAATTTTTTCCTTCTGTTTCAATCTCGTATCGCTTCAACAGCTCCATGACACCAAAAGGCGTAGCTGGCATCAATTTCGGATGATCAGAGGTAATACTGCCAAAGTTTTCATTAACGAATCCATCCACATCTTTTTCAGCAGAAATACTTTCGGTCACTTTATCCACAGAGATATGCGCAGGCAGTGGCAACTGAACGATAAACCCATCAATATCATCGTCAGTATTCAGGTTATGCACATGCTTGAGCAGCTTCTCTTCAGAGATGCTCTCGGCAAACTGCATCAACGTATATTCAAATCCCACAGCAGCACAGGCTTTGATTTTCCCTCCTACATAAGTGTGGCTGGCACCGTCATCGCCCACAATAATAATAGCCAAATGAGGCGCTCGCTTGCCCTTAGCCTTGAGCTCGTCTACTTGTGCTTTGATTTCTGATTTGATATCTGCAGATATCTTTTTACCATCGATTATTGTAGCCATCTTTTCTTGTTTTCCTGTTTGCTTTGGGTCAATGAGGAATTTTGACTTTAATCCAATTTCAATACCGCCATAAATGCATCCTGCGGAATTTCTACATTTCCGACCTGACGCATACGCTTCTTACCTTTCTTCTGCTTTTCTAGCAATTTACGCTTACGCGAAATATCACCGCCATAACACTTGGCCAATACGTTTTTACGCATTGCCTTCACCGTTTCTCTTGCGATAATCTTATTTCCAATAGACGCCTGGATCGGAATCTCAAACATCTGTCTTGGAATCAATTCTTTTAGTTTTTCACACAGTCTCTTGCCCCATTCGTACGCCTTGTCTCTGTGGACAATAGCAGAAAGTGCATCAACTGGCTCGCCATTGAGCATGATATCTAGCTTCACCAATTTTGAAGGTCTCAAGCCCGTCAATTCGTAATCTAAAGAAGCATAACCTCTCGATATCGTCTTCAACTTGTCAAAGAAGTCAAATACAATCTCAGACAACGGAATATCAAAAGTCAGCTCTACACGCTCAGAAGTCAGATACACCTGATTCTGTATCGTTCCCCTTTTGTCCATACAAAGAGAAATAATTGGCCCCACAAAATCGGCCTTGCTAATAATCTGCGCTTTGATGTACGGCTCTTCAATGTCTTTGATTCTACTCGGGTCAGGCATTTCCGACGGTGCATTGATAAAAATCTCCGATCCGTCTGTCATCTGCGCTTTGAACTGCACCGATGGCACCGTGGTGATCACAGTCATATCAAACTCACGCTCTAAACGCTCCTGAATGATCTCCATGTGCAGCATACCGAGGAATCCACATCGGAATCCAAAACCTAAGGCGGCTGATGTCTCTGGTTCCCAGATCAACGAAGCATCGTTGAGCTGAAGTTTTTCCATAGATGCTCGAAGTTCTTCGTAGTCCGTAGTTTCTACAGGATAGATACCCGCAAATACCATCGGCTTCACGTCTTCGAAACCTTTGATCATCTCCTGAGTAGGGCGATCTACGTGAGTGATGGTATCCCCCACTTTTACTTCCTTCGCTACCTTGATTCCAGAAATGAGGTAGCCCACATTTCCGGCTGAAATTTCTTGCTGAGGCTTCTGCTGTAATCCGAGAATACCGATTTCGTCTGCATCATAAGTTTTGCCAGTCGCCACAAATTTTACTTTATCTCCCTTTTTGATCGAGCCATTGAAAACCCGAAAGATTACTTCGATTCCTCTAAATGAGTTGAAAACAGAATCGAAAATCATGGCCTGCAGCGGCTCTTCTTTTTTGCCTTTCGGTGCTGGAATACGGTTCACAATTCCGGCAAGGATATCATCAACCCCTATTCCTGTTTTTCCACTGGCGTGGATAATATCTTCTTTGTCGCACCCAATCAAATCTATGATTTGATCCGACACTTCCTCAGGCATAGCGCCTGGAAGGTCAATTTTGTTGAGCACTGGTATGATCTCCAAATCATGCTCTAGTGCCAAATACAAATTGGAAATAGTCTGTGCTTCGATACCTTGAGAAGCATCTACAATCAATAATGCCCCTTCGCAGGCAGCAATAGATCTAGAAACTTCGTAAGAAAAATCTACGTGACCTGGGGTGTCGATCAAGTTGAGGGTATAATCCTTACCCTCAAAGTGGTAGCCCATCTGAATGGCATGACTTTTAATCGTAATGCCACGCTCACGTTCCAAGTCCATGTCATCGAGCAATTGCTCTTGCATGTCTCGATCCGAAACCGTCCCGGTGTGCTGTAATAAACGATCCGCCAAGGTGCTCTTGCCGTGATCAATGTGTGCAATGATGCAGAAATTTCTTATGTTCTCCATTTTTTTCAAAAACGAATGCAAAAATAGATAAAGTTTAGTTCAGTTTTGCATTCTGATTCAAAGATGAACAGGTAGTTTTTCATTAATTAATAATAAGTCAGTTATGACCGAGCAATCCAACAATATTTCAGAGTATATCATCTCCATCTATCGCAAAGAAGATTTGATGAGAGCCTATCATTTTGATCTGGAAAAGTTTGGCAATCAGGTGATTAATTTCTTCCCCATCTCTGACAAAGAGAAACTGGCTGAGGTCAACCACTACGAAGAATTCATGCAAAAAATGAAGGATCAGGGGATCGAAGAAAAAGGTCATTTACAGGAAGTGAATGAGCTGGTCGCTACACTCAGCAAACTCCACGACCAACTTAAAGCTGATGACGAAAACTACTACGGTGTCTACCAAAAAGCCCTACCCTTCATCGAAAACAACATGAGCCACGCCAAGGGCGCGATCCGCGACGAGATCCAAATCTGCCTCAACGGCATCTACGGTTTCCTCCTCCTCAAAATCGCAGAAAGAAACATCGACCCGGAAGACCAAACCATGGTCGATCGTTTTGGGGACTTGCTTTCACTTCTTAGTTTTAAGTATGAGGAGATGAAAGGGGCGAATTAATTTCTGAAACTAATCACTTCTACCGTCATCACACGAGCCATTCGGGTGATCTGCTAGCGGTTAGCGCAAATGCAACGCTTCCTTCTGCACTAAGCAGACAGATAGCCCGGACTATCGCCGGGCTATGACATGGTTCTTTTCAACACCCTCAGAGTCACCTGAAAGGGACTCTGATTGATTATAATCAAATTGTCATTTCGCAAGGAATTCGACGACAGTCGGATGACTGGAGAAATCTCCTCAGAAGCTTGCAGCCTGCCATATACTAAGGAGATCCCTCCGCAAGCTACGGGATGACATTAACCAAGCAGAAATCAGACAGATAAGTAGTACTATCACCGGGCCATGACGTAGTTCTTTGTCATTTCGAACGATCCGACCGGAGGAAGGTGAAGAGAGAAATCTTATCGAAATCAATTCCGCAAATGATGACGTTAAGATTTCTCCTATCGTCGAAATGACAATTAGGGATGACTTTCAACTAATAATTGGAATTATTTCCCATCACTAATGGTTATTGGGATAGAAATTTTAAATTCAAGATTTTAAATTTCACCTGCCTACAAATAACCAATACAAACATGGATAAGACATACTACGATCCTAAGGATCTAAAGAAATTTGGCAATATCACAGAACTGCAACCGGAACTAGGTAAGAAATTCTTCGACTACTACGGCGACGTATTCAAAGAAGGTGCCTTGACGCAGAGAGAAAAGTCGCTGATCGCACTCGCTGTATCTCATGCCGTGCAATGTCCGTACTGCATAGATGCCTACACTTCAGATTCGCTGGAAAAGGGTGCTGACGAAACCCAGATGATGGAGGCCATTCATGTGGCAGCGGCCATCAAAAGCGGTGCTTTGCTGGTGCATGGCGTGCAGATGATGAATAAAATTGATGATTTGACGATGTGAAATGAATTAAAAAGCCTCAAAAACGCTCCGTCATTGCGAACACGGTGAAGCAATCTTATCAATAATACCGTAATCGAGATTAAGATCACTTCGTTTCACTCGTGATGACGGTCAATATGTCTTTTGAGACTTTGAACAGTAAATTAAATTAATGCTAAAAGAGCGAAAAATATCACTACAGGGGCAAGACCATCAGCTGAGTCATACAGACAAGCAAATTGCTATTCTTGAAGATTTGGAACAGGTCAGTTTTTCTCACCGATTAGAAGAATTAGGCAAATCGTCTTTTAAACCCACTAGCATTGACATATTCCAAGTGAACCTGGGAAAAATGTGCAACCAAGTTTGCAAACATTGCCATGTAGATGCTGGCCCAGATCGCAAAGAGATCATGACCCGCGAGACCATGCAGCTATGTCTTGATGCGCTGGACCAATCAGATATATCTACCATTGATTTGACTGGTGGTGCGCCCGAAATGAACCCCGACTTTCGCTGGTTTGTAGAGGAACTTTCGAGGCGCGGCAAGCACATCATCGTCCGCTGCAACCTCACCATCATTTTAGCCAGCAAAAAGTACAACGACCTGCCACTGTTCTTCAAAAAACACAAAGTTGAAGTTGTATCCTCATTGCCTCATTTCTCTGCTCGCCGTACAGACGCACAGCGAGGAGAAGGTGTCTTTGAAAAGTCTATCCAAGCATTAAAAATGCTAAATAATGTAGGGTATGGCTTGGCTGATTCAGATTTGAAATTGAATTTGGTATACAATCCATCCGGTGCGTTCTTACCAGCCGATCAAGCCGGTTTAGAAGCAGAATTTAAACGAAAGCTGAAGGATGGTTATGATATCGCATTCAACGAATTGTATGCGATTACCAATTTACCGATCTCAAGATTTTTGGATTATCTAGTGGCTTCAGAGAACTACGAAGACTACATGCAGAAGCTGATTGATGCCTTCAATCCTGCAGCCGTAGATGGCGTGATGTGTAGAAATACGATATCCATTGGCTGGGATGGTTATTTGTTTGATTGCGACTTCAACCAGATGCTGGATCTCAAATTAAATCACGGCGCTCCGAACCACATCAGAGATTTTAATGTTGACTTGCTAACTAAAAGAGAAATTATCTTGAACAATCATTGCTATGGCTGTACCGCTGGCGCAGGGTCTAGTTGTGGGGGAGTTACCACGTAGTGGTATTGCAGGTACATAATCAATTTGAAAATTTCACTGTTTGAACGAAGTGAGTTTTGAAATTTTCTAGCGTTTTTGCTTACTTTTTTGGCAATGCAAAAAGTAAGAGCCTGTCCGGCTTGAGGAGAAACATTTAAACACGTGAAAAGTATGGCTTTGACAACTATTTTATTATTCACTTTTATTTAATCATTATCCATTGAGTTATTTAGAAACCACCAAAGACGTATATAAAGCCGCAGCACTTACTCCAGACATAGGCCTTTGCTGCACCACCTCTCCTATCTGGCAACTACCAGGACTCAGCATGCCGAAGATCATGCAAAAGATGAACTATGGCTGTGGCACGACGGTCCACCCGAGGGACTTGGTCAACCATCCAAACATCTTGTATGTAGGTGTTGGTGGTGGTATGGAGTTATTACAATTTTCCTACTTCAGCAGAAAAAAAGGTGGTGTCCTAGGCGTGGACGTCGTAGATGAGATGCTGGAAGCCTCCAAACAAAACTTCAAGCAAGCCGAAGCGGAAAATGATTGGTTTAGCAGCGATTTTGTAGAGTTGAAAAAAGGAGACGCCTTGGATTTGCCAGTAGCGGATGAATCGATTGATGTAGCTGCACAAAACTGTTTGTTTAACATCTTCAAAGCCGACGAACTCAAAAAGGCACTTCAAGAAATGTATCGGGTTTTGAAGCCGCATGGTCGATTGGTGATGTCTGATCCAATCTGCGACCAATACATGCCAGAGCATTTAAAAGAAGATGAAAAACTCAGGGCACTTTGCCTGAGTGGCTCCATCCCCATGAAAGATTACATAAAAATGCTGACTGATGTAGGATTTGGTACAGTAGAAATCCGAGCCAAAAGACCCTATAGAATCCTGTCTCCTAACCACTACGACATTGATGAAAACATCATTATAGAAAGTCTCGAAGTTTGCGCCATCAAAGACCCCATGCCAGATGATGGCCCTTGTGTTTTTACTGGCAAGGCAGCCATTTACTATGGAAAAGAAGAATACTTGGATGATAAAAAAGGACACGTTTTGATACAAAATCAACCGCTAGCTGTGTGTGATAAGACGGCTGGAGCCTTAGCGAGTTTGGAAAGAGACGATATTCACATTACCGAATCCACCTATTTCTACGACGGTGGAGGTTGCTGTTAGCGTTGTTTATCATCAGTAGATGCCTTTTTGTTCTTAGGACTAGTCGCCCAACACACATCTTTTGTTAAATTTGGGGCTTAGTGTAAATTCAAATGGCAATAGATAAAAAAACTGTTCAAAAATTGGCTCACCTTTCCAGGCTCGAGCTTACCGAAAAAGAACAAGAGAAGATGGGTGAAGACCTGGGTGATATCCTCGATTGGGTGGAGAAACTAGAAGAAGTGGACACATCGAATGTTGAACCACTAGGCAACGTCAATGAAGAACCTATTCAATTGAGAGAAGACAAGGCCAATAACTATTTCTCTGGAGATGAGGCATTGAAAAACGCCCCTGAGAGTGATCAAGGCCATTTCATTGTACCTAAGGTACTCAAGTAATCTATGAACAAATTTGCTTTCTGGAATGAATGGGATTCCTCATTCAAACTCATTTTTAAAATACTGTTATCTGTATTTCTGATTTTTATCATCAGCTTTTTGGCGATAGAATGGGGAGGCTTAAGTCCATTTTATTATTGGAAGTTGACAGGTTATATAGAAAACTTATCCTTTCCTGTTTTTTCCAATCATTCTGAGTTTATAGAAAGCACAATCAACACTGACTTGCCCTTGATCTTCCAAAAAGTGTTTGGCGGATCAAAAATACTACCCTCAGCTTACACTTACGTCTATCTCGGTCTTCTTTACATCTGTTTGATAGGCTGTTTAACTATCTCCACTTACCTTGAAAAGTTCTGGTATTACATCGGTGTGGGACTTTGGATATTGCTAGTAGTACTCAGTGGTATAGGCAACGTCGGCTTCTTTGACATTTACAATCAGACAGCGATCATTATAGTATTGCTACTGTTCGTTCCGGCCTCCTATTATTTCAATGCGATCAATGAAAACATTGGAATGGGATTGAGGTTTTTGACATTCACGGGATTAATGGCTTTGGTGTTTTGTTTGATACATTTTAGCAGTACTTATGAAACTCCTTTACTATTTCTTGCACGGTTTTCCTATTTGCCTGCGATATTGATTTGTGTGGCTTTTATCCTAATCATTGGGCACGAAATTATATTCGCCATACTCTCTCTGACTACACCGTATGCAAAATCTGCCTCCAACAACACCACTCATTTCCTCATTTTAAGCACGGCTTATTTACTCAATCTTATTGTGCTCTATTTATACAGAGTACATTATTTGGATTGGGACATATACTACCTCAATGAGTTTGTGTTGATCGCTTGCTCTTCGGTATTAGGGATTTGGGGTATCAAGTCACGAGAAAACCTATATGCTCGATTTTTACCGCATTATCCATACACGGCATTTCTATACCTTGGATTAGGGCTTGTGACGTTCATCACGATGGCCTATCAATCTTTTCATGGCAATGACGCTTTTATAGAATCCATGCGAAACATTATTCTATATAGCCACATTGGATTTGGACTGATGTTTTTCCTGTACATCATTTTCAATTTCATTACCCAGTTGCAACAAAATCTGCCCGTTCACCAGTTTGCCTATGTGGAGGATAATTTCCCCTATATCTCATCGAGAATTGCGGGCCTAATTGTTGTGGCTGCGCTTTTCTTCCGCTCGCACTTTTCCAGTTTGTATCTGGGAATGGCAGGGTATTACAATGGTCTGGGCGACTTGAATTTGTCGTTAGAAAATGAGTCTGTTGCCAAATACTATTATCAAGAAAGTGTATCTAAAAACACCTACAACCATCATGGTAATTACCAGCTTGCTCAACAAGAAAACGAACCACTCAAACGATTGAGTTATCTCAAAAATTCAATAAAAAGCAATCCTACCAGCTTTGCCTATGCATCGCTTGGCAAAGAGTTTGAAAACAGCAGTCGATTTTTTGATGCACTGTTCACCTATCAAGATGGATTAAAAGAATTTCCCAATAACTGGGCATTACAAAATAATCTTGCGCTGCTGTACAACAAAACCAATGTCATAGACTCAGCCCTTTATTATTTGGAAAACAGTACACCTGGATCATGGAAACAAGCTGTCATTGATGCTAATCAGAAAGCCGTGGCCAGCATGCATGGATGGGAAGTCAAAACTGACAATAACCAAAACTTAGAAAGGTTTGATTTGCAGAGTAATACATTGGCGCATCAATTGATTAGCCATGACACAACGAACCTCTACTTCATTACCCAACCGCCTTCGATAGCGCTTAATTTATTTACATACAGCTACTTGAAAAATCTTGGGCTTTATTGTTATCAAAATAAGCTCCCGGAATTTTTGCAACTCATAGACCCATTTCTGGATGCCCCTGACAATGCCGCATTCAGAAAGGAATTGACTATTGTTAAAGCGCTGAACCTTTACCAGAATGGTCAAATAGCCCAAGCGATTGAAATTATATATCAACTCAAGGAGGTTTATGAGGACGAGTCCGGAAAATGGAATGCACTTCTGGGTAAATGGTGCTTAGAACTGGATGCACCGCTATTGGCTTCAAAATATTTGGAAGCCGCCCGTGAATCCTACTACCCTAACGTTTCAGCAGATTTGGCGCATGCCTATCAAAAGCTAGAAAACCCGTCTTTGGCACTATTCCTTTTAAGTAAAGAAAGCATCGCCAACGATTCCATAAATTCAGTGCAAGCTTCTCAATGGAGCAGTCTTTTTGAGGCGATGCAACAAAATAGCGTCCAATGGAGAAGCTATTCATTCGATAAGGAGCAACGAATGCTGGCTCAAGCAGAAGCCGCAGGAGCCGACCAAAGATTGTTATTTGAACACCTTGGACTCGACAACCCATTCTTTGAAGAAGGCGTGCTAGCTGCGGCTAAATACTTTAAGGAAACAGATGAAGAAATGGCTTATCAGATCTTGAGAGAAGCTATTACTGTCAATAAGTATTCGGAAGTATTGATAAAGACATATATCGATCATTGTTTGGCCACCGGACTGATTGATTTCGCTGAAGACACCTTAATCAAACTAATTGATATTTTGCCTGAAGAAGATTTCCAGGTTTATGAACTTGCCTTCGAAGCCAAAAAAGAAAAAGCCCAAACCCAATTAGACCACGATTGGTAACAACCAAAACAACATACCCATGAAACGACCCCAAAAACGACTCATCGGCCCTTTCAAAGAAATCATCACTATGACAGAAGCTTCTCAGAAAGGAGCACTCGCTGAAGACGCCCTTGGATTGATAAAAAAAGGTGGGGTTTTAATAGAAAATGGTCAAATACTCGAAGTTGGAGACTACAAAAGTCTTAAAAATAAAGCTGACCAAACTGAATTAATCAAAGGTGACCACATTTTAATGGCTGGATTGATTGATAGTCATACCCATATTTGTTTTGGCGGTTCCAGAGCGGGCGACTACGCTCAGCGCGTAGCAGGCAAAACCTATCAGGAGATTCTAAAAAATGGAGGAGGCATTCATGATTCAGTAAATAAGACCAGAGCCGCTTCCGAATCAGAGTTGACTGACCTAGTCAAAATGAGAGCTAAAAGGCATTTAGAAGAAGGGGTAACTACTATTGAAGTAAAAAGTGGCTATGGACTCTCCGTAGACGAAGAACTAAAAATGCTGCAAGCGATTCAGTCGGCTAATACACTGGTTCCAGCAGATCTGATCTCTACTTGTCTGGCGGCTCATGTTTGCCCTAAAGAATTCGACAACCACGAAGCTTATCTGAATCACATAGTTGAAAACCTCTTCCCAATACTGAAAGAAAAAGACCTGACCAATCGAATTGATATCTTCACTGAAGATGGTGCTTTCGACACTAATCTATCTGCCAAGTATTTAACGCAAGCCAAAGAAGCGGGTTTTGAAATCACCGTCCATGCAGATCAGTTTACTTCTGGTGGTACGCAAGTAGCTGTAAAAGCTGGCGCAGTCAGTGCTGACCACCTAGAAGCCACCTCAGATGAGGATGTAAAACTATTGGCCAATTCAGAAACAGTGGCCACCGTATTGCCCGGTGCGTCCCTTGGACTAGGCATGCACTACTCCCCGGCACGCAAGCTGTTGGATGCCGGTTGTTGTTTGGCGATTGCCACCGACTGGAACCCAGGATCAGCTCCGATGGGCGATTTATTAATCCAAACGGCATTGATGGGAGCCGCCGAGAAACTATCGATTCCAGAGTGCATAGCTGGCATCACTTTTAGAGCTGCCAAGGCATTGAACCTATCAGATAGAGGAAGAATTAAAACCGGTCAAATCGCTGACTTGATATCATTTCCTGTCAACGACCACAGAGAGATATTCTACCAACAAGGTAAGATTAAGCCAGATGGCGTTTGGAAAAATGGCACTAGAGTAGTGTGATCTACTTATACAGCTTTTCTCCTGCTTCAATAGCCACTTTTAAATAATTTTCTACTGGCGGCAAAGGGCAAGAATACTTCGCATTGTATTCACAATATGGATTGTAAGCCAAATTGAAATCTAAAGTGATCTTATCTGCCTGATCTGAGAAGTTGAGGTTGATGTATCGACCGCCGCCATAGGTGGTGTCGTCATTAGTCAAATCAGCAAAACCTAAAAATAGGCCATCATTATCTTCACCTTTCAGCACCAACAATCGCAGAGGTTCCTGATCCAGCTCAAAATTTAAAAAAGCGTGCTTATTATATATCCTTGGTACACCATCAGAAGTTCCTAAAGTCAACTGACCGCCTTTTTCTATTCTTTCAATTTCAGCAATGACTTTAAATGAAACGTTGGGGGGATAATAATTCAACCGAATTGTAGAGTCCGCTCCTGCAAAAGGAGAATCCTCTGACTCATTCATAAACTCATGCGTTTCATTACGATCGTTGGTGATAAACTCCTCATAGGATAAAGATTTTTGTTTTGGCTCACATGCCACCAAAACCAGCATACATACTGCCAAAAAATAGGTTTTGTTTCTCATCACATCATAGATTCATCCGTGAAGCTAAAATAGCCGTCATCAGTGAAAATAATATGATCAAGAACAGGAATATCTAATGTTTGACCGGCAGCTTTAATTTTTTTCGTCAACTGGACATCCTGATTACTGGGTTGCAAGTTTCCTGATGGGTGATTATGAGCTAAGATCACACCTGAGGCCAGTACTTCCAGGGCCTTTTTAAATACAAGCTTGGCATCCACAACAGTTCCTGACACACCACCGGCGCTAATCATTTCAGGTTTAATAATTTGATTAGCCCTATTTAGATAGAGCACCCAAAACTGCTCATGATCTAAGTCCATCAAATGAGGTTTGAGGTAATGATAAGCATCAGAAGACGAACTTACTTTGGGCTTTTTGACCACCTCAGTTTCTTTCCTCCTCCGCCCCAATTCCAGGGCACTGATGATCGCAATCGCTTTGGCTTCGCCAATGCCATTAAATTTCTTCAAGTCAGCTAAAGAAAGCTTAGCCAATTCATTCAAATCATTACCTGTGGCTGCTAATATGGTTTTGGCCAGGTCGACTGCTGAGATTTTCGGAGTACCTGAACCTATCAATATGGCAATCAATTCAGCTTCTGAAAGCGATGCTTTGCCTTTTATAATTAATTTTTCTCTAGGCCTGTCTTCTTCCGCCCATTGTTTGATGGACAGACTTTCTGAACTATACATAGAGATTCTGTTTGTGCTAAATCGAAAGTAAGTAAAAGCAACTGAAACGAGAAGGGCTTAAACAAAAAAAGCTCCCTTGAAAAAGGGAGCGATCTATATCTTAATAAGAGACTCTGGCTTATAGAGAAGCTACTAACTTAGTCAGTTTTGACTTTTGGTTAGCTGCTTTGTTCTTGTGGATGATGTTGTTTTTAGCCAACTTATCGATCATCCCAACTACTTTTTTCAATAGTTCTTCAGCCTCAGCCTTGTTCGTAGAATCCTTCAATCTCTTGATGAAAGTTCTAGTTGTTTTGTGCTGATACCTGTTTCTTAGCCTTTTAGCCTCGTTTGATCTGATTCTCTTTAAAGCCGATTTATGATTCGCCATTCTCTAAAATGTTATATTCTTTTTTTCGGACTGCAAATTTAGAGCTATTATGTATAAATACAAATACAATCTATTAAATAAATTAAGAAAGCTTTTGAATGGCATATAAGCCAGTTTTACTGTAAATATGCTGCTAAATTGTTAATCATATCTGTACAAGAACCAATGAGCTTGAGTCGTTTGTTTTTTTTATTCCTTATTTCGCTGGCTACGCCATTCACACTCGTATCTCAACAGCAAAAAAGTGACACACTGAATTACATCTCTCCTACCCAACTCAATCTGGATTCAGCTCAACTCTATGCTGGCATAGATTCAATCATCACCCAAGCACTTGACTCCAATGCATTTCCAGGATGTCAAATTCTTCTGGCCAAAGAAGGTCATATCTTTTATTACGAATCATTTGGCTATCACACTTACGACAGCATCCAAAAGGTAAGAAACACAGACTTATACGATCTAGCCTCTATTACCAAAATCACAGCTACCACATTGGCTTTGATGAAACTATATGAAGAAGGTAAGCTGGAGTTAGACCAGACCCTGGGGTTCTATTTCCCCTATTTAGCTAAATCTAACAAGGCTGACCTGACTATTCGAAAAGTCCTCGCCCATCAGTCCAGACTCAAAAACTGGATTCCTTATTATTCGGAATCTCAACGAAGAAATGGCAAGTACAAAAGAAAAACTATTGCTGCAGACTCTTCTGCAGCGTTCCCTTATCGCATCCCGGGCTCCGACCTTTTCCTATACAAAGACTTCAAAGAAGATAGAATTTACAAGATGATCAGAAAATCTGATCTGTACGATAAGGAAGATTATGTCTATTCGGGGTTAGCCTTTTATCTATTTCCAGAATTGATCGAGAGACTTTCGGGTATTTCATTCGAACAGTATCTAGTCGACAATTTTTACAAACCCATAGGCGCAAAAAGTCTAGGATTTGACCCCTTGAAAAGATATGATTTAAACGAAATTGTTCCTTCCGAAGTGGATACTTTCTTTCGTATGAACAAACTTCATGGTGTGGTGCACGATGAAGGTGCTGCTGTCATGCTAGGCGTATCCGGCAATGCAGGACTCTTTAGCAATGCCTATGATTTGGCCAAAGTCTACCAAATGCTACTCAATGGTGGGATCTATGGTAATAGGCAGTATTTAAAACCAGAAACGATATTCGAGTTCACCAGATGCCAATATTGCGAAAAGGATAATCGCAGAGGATTGGGTTTTGATAAACCTCTGATAGAGTATGACAGCATCAAAACCAGTGTCGCCAAGCTCGCTAGCCCGAATAGTTATGGCCATTCTGGCTACACAGGCACATTAGTCTGGGCTGATCCAGACAATCAACTTTTGTTCATTTTTCTAGCCAACAGAGTGTACCCTTCTAGAACCAACAGAAAAATCTATCAATTAAATATTAGACCTAGAATACACGATTTGGTATATGGTTTGTTAGTTGAAGAAAACGAATGAAATGCAATAGGTTGCAATTCATAATTAAGCACATCAAATTTACGGTCTGAATTATCCAGCTGTATGAATATAAAAAACGCGCTATTTCTTTTTTTCTTTGTTATCAGTTTTAACTCATTCTGTCAAATAGAAATATTCTCCGAGCAAATTTCTCTTGATTCGATCATTAATAGCACTTCTGACGAACCCAATGTAGTATTAAGCCCAGATGGACAGACTCTTTATTTCACGAGAAAGAACCACCCACACAATGCCGGAGGCAGCAAAGATCAGGGAGACATCTGGATGAGCGAAAAAAATGAAAATGGAGCATGGACCCAAGCTTATAACCTCAAAGAAATTAATGACGAGCGAAGCAATCACATCATTGGATTTCTAGACTCTGGTAGAACATTGCTTCTTAGCAATGACAATAAATTAGCAGTTACCTATTTCAACAATGGCCAATGGACCACTCCCAAACCGTTCAACATCCCGTATTTGAACTCTAAATCCAAAGAGCTCACGGCTAGTGTTTCAGCTGATGGCAAACATATACTCTTCGGCATGGAATCCTTTGGCAATTATGGGGTTGAAGACCTATATCTTTCGCGTATGAAGCCAGACGGCTCTTGGACAAGTCCGAAGAATCTAGGCGCTGCGATAAACACACAAAATCAAGAAATCACTCCCTTTCTTGCAGCAGACAATAAAACACTTTTCTTTTCTTCGAATGGCCATGAAGGTGAGGGTAGTTTTGACATATTTATGTCTACCAGGCTCGATGATACTTGGCAAAAATGGAGCAAACCAGTAAACCTAGGGCCTAAAATCAACACCAAAGGCCGAGAAAGATCATTCACTTTTCTTTTAGACGATGAATACGCTTATTTGTCCAGTACACAAAACAGCGATGGTTACGGCGATATTAAGAAAGTGAAAATTGCTCCGGAGATTTCTCCAATTGAAATTATAGAAGATACTGTTCAAGTGATCGACATAGTAGAAGAAGAGAAAATCATTGCGATTAGCGGGATAGTCAAAGACAAAAAGACAAATGAGACAATTATAGGCGCTGAGGTATACGTAACTACAGAACCTCTAAACAAAGAATTCAAAACTTTAACTAATTCTCAAGGAGCATTTAATCTGACCGTAGATGAGGGAAATAACTATATCGTAAAAGTGAAAGCCTTTCGGTACCTATCGGCTGAAGCTGTGGTGACGGATGCCTCGTTACTAAACAACGAGCAGTTAACTTTTAGTCTTGAACCTATCATAGAAGGCAACACAGTAACATTAGACCATGTATTGTTTGAGCAAGGCAAGGCTGTTTTAATTCAAGGATCCGAAAAAGAGCTCGACCTGGTAGTCGAGATGATGAAATACAATCCTGACGTTTCTATTTTCTTATCAGGCCACACCGACAATCAAGGTAAAGCCTCTTTGAACATAGCTCTTAGTGAAGACCGAGTGCAAACGGTAATGAAATACTTAGTGGCTCAGGGAGTGAACAAAAGGAGAATTTCAGGGAAGGGTTTTGGAGGCACAAAGCCTATTGCGAGCAATGCCAGCGCGGAGACACGGAAACTAAATCGAAGAGTGGAATTTACCGTCCATAAAATCAAGAAATAAAAAAAGCACCAAACTATAAAGTTCAGTGCTTATGGTAAATTGAGGTTATTCGTCTTTGGATAGCCAGCCATTTCTGACGGCTAGTTGTGATTCGGTAGGCTCCTCTTTCAACGAAAGTATATGATAGTACTCTACATCTACTTCTACTACTTCTGCGGTCAAATCTACTTTTGATTCCGAACCGTCTTCTCCTTGCCTCATCACGGAATAGGTAAACTCATCTCCTACCTTCATTTCTTCTCTCACACCTTGAGTGAATGCCATGATTCCTCTCAAAGGTATCTCATTTCCATTAATACCCACCAATACATCACCATTTTTTAATCCAAATGCCTTTCCAAAATCATTCAATCCTTCTGCATTCGCTATAAAAACGCGGCTGGTTTCTGGATTGTACCCATACGAACCTGGCGTCAATCCCAAGTTCACTTCCTTCCTTGTTTCAGAATATTTATAGTCTACACCGGCCAATTCGAGAAATTCAGCATATGGCAATGGCGTTGTGCCTTCGACATAAGTCGTGAAAAACTCTCTAATTTCTGGATAAGTCATGGCCGCAATAATGTCGAATAATTCTTCGTCATCAAAAGCCTGATCCTTGCCAAATTTCTCTGCCAAATCGAACATCATATTCTGAACACCATATTTACCCTCTGATAGACTTCTGAGCTTCAGATCTAAACACATGCCTATGAGTGCCCCTTTCTCATAAACATTGCCATACTGGTCCGGGTATTTGTCCAGTGTATATTTACTCAAATCTGTAAATGCCAGGGAGTCATTGAATCTGGTAGTTGCATTCACCATTTTGTCTTGCAACGCTAGAAAATACTCTTCTTGGGATATGATCCCGTACTTCACCTGCACATTGCCAGCGAAAAACTCCGTAATCCCTTCGTATAACCATAAATGCTTCGACATTTTAGGTTCGTTGAAATCAAACTGGTGAATCTCCTGTGAATGGATGTTCAATGGAGTAACGATATGAAAAAATTCATGAGCTGCAAAACGATTAAACATACCAATCATTGACTCAATGGGTTGATTTCTCATAGAATACAGTGAAGAGTAAGAATGCTCTAAAGCACCAATCGATCGCACAGGTCTTTCAGTGAAATAGCAAATAAAAGCATACTTATCCACTGGTAATTCCCCTCCCAAATATTCTTTTTGGGCCATCAATATTTGTTCTATCGCTCCTTTCACTTCTTCTGACTTCACCACTTGTCCTGGCGAGTAAGAAGAGATAAGCACCTCAGCACCAGCTACGTTAATGATACTGGTATCTGGCTCGCAATACATCAAAGGATTATCCACCAGATGATCGTAACTTTCTGTCAGATAAGTATCTACTTCAGCCTCTTTATTTTCTGTTTTGATTTCGCTCATATCAAGGCTGGTTTCCATCGATTGTCCAGTGCTCAAAGCTATTAAGCCAGTTGAACCATACATCTTTGAATCCCGGATCACATTGAATTTAAATGGCTGCCGAGTCATGTTTTCGAAATAGCCAAAAAAGCCAGCCGAATTGATGACGAAATTTTCTCCTTCTTCGATGTTAGTTCCAGCTGGCTCGAATATCCCGGGGCCATCTACATCATTGTCGTAAGAATCTTTCACCCAATAAGTGACTTTGCTCATCTTATTGGCCTTCGAGATTTTCCAGGAATTATCAGAAGTTCGTTCTACTTTCAATTCATTCCCTTTTTTATCTAACGCTTTAAAGTCTTCAATAAAGCGACCATAGTCTGCGACAGAATACGTACCTGGAATAATCTTCGGCATATAAAAAGTGATCTCCGACTCCTTGATTTTAGGAGGTATAAGAACAACCTGTACTTTATCGTTTTTAACTATGGTGAGATCTAAAGTATAAACGTATTGATCATCGGGAAGAGCTTGTGAGGCTAATCCAATAGACATAGCCATCACTACTAATAGTAATTTTTTCATTTGAGTTTATTTTGAGTTTTCCTTATGAATTTATAAACATAACCATCTAAATGACCAGTCACCTAGTACAAGTATCTCAATGGTCTCATTTATTACACGATTGGTCAAATAAAGGTACTGTCCTGTCTATACAATGATAAAAACCCTCTTGTTTTAGATATGATATTTATCATGTTTTCATGTGATGTACAACCTCGGATATGGTCATTTCCTGTGCTTGATTTGTCTTGTAAACAAAGCACAAAAAAACTCAATTATTAGAGTCAGATAACAAATGAAATCATGAAAAAAGCATTCACCATATTGTCATTTTTCCTTTTGGGAACTACGGCATGGAGTCAACCTTTGACACTGGATAAAAACAAGAGTAATTTGGAAATTTCGGGCACTTCATCGTTGCATGATTGGGTCTCAAAAGTAGAAGAATTTCAAGCCAATGCGGATTTAAATGAAGGCAAGGTATCTAAGATTAGATTCGAAGCTGTTGTGAAATCTATCAAAAGTGGAAAGTCTGGAATGGATGGCAATACCTACAAAGCATTGAACGAAAAGGAATATCCGAAGATTACTTTCAAAGCCGATCAACTGGATATAAAAGGAAATCAACTAGTGGGAAAAGGTCAATTGACTATTGCCGGAAAAACCAATGAAATACCCATCGATCTAACCTTTTCTAATGCTTCCGAAGCTTCGGTCAAAGGAAGTATCAAATTAAAAATGACCGATTATGGAGTAACTCCACCAACTGCAGTGTTTGGTACCATCAAAACAGGAGATGAGGTTACTATTCAATTCAATTTTACGCTAAAGAACACTTAAACAATTACAGTTATGAAATTCAATTCAATTCAATAATCAAACCCATTGCACTAACATTAGCAATGATGTGGGCATTCGAAGGAATCGCTCAGACGCCAATGCAATATTATCGGCCTGACAGTCAGGATGGCCTGAATATATTTGAGACATCAAAAACAGACACCGTTGAATATGACGGATTGAAAGTGAAAATTGGAGGTGACTTTGCCATGCAATTTCAAAGTCTAAACCAATCAAACGATGCAGACAATTTAGTAGAATTAGGCTCTAACCTAAATCTACCAACTGCAAACCTTAACCTAGATGTACAGCTCGAAGACGGAGTAAGAATGCATCTTCGCACATATCTATCTTCTAGACACCACGAAGAAGCTTGGGTAAAAGGAGGTTATTTACAAATGGACAATCTGAATTTCATTAGCGACGGGTTCTTATCTGGTTTCATGGACGTAGCTACCATCAAAGTAGGTATGGATGAATTCAACTACGGCGATGCGCACTTCCGCAGAACTGATAACGCCAGAGCCATTTACAACCCGTTTGTGGGCAACTACATCATGGACGCGTTTTCTACTGAGGCCTTCATGGAAGTGACTCTTCAAAATAATGGTCTGATTGGTGTGGTTGGTATAACTAATGGTAAGTTGAACCAGAACGTGACTGTAAACGACAATTCTGACAACAAAATCTCTTTCTTTGGTAAACTAGGTTATGACAATCAAATCAATGATGACCTTAGACTCAGACTGACAGGATCTTGGTACATCAATAAAGGAACCACTACTGGCACCTGGCTATACAGTGGCGATAGATCTGGAAGCAGGTATTATCACGTCGGTGATTACATGTATGATGACGGAACAGGAAACATTGTCACAGCTTCTGACGATTTCTCTGGAAGATTGAGAGCAAGATTCAAAGAGCTTACAGCTATTCAAATTAACCCATTTGTAAAGTACAAAGGCCTAGAGTTCTTTGGAATCTATGAGATCGCCGGAGGTAGTGCAGATGGAGAAGGTTCTTTCACACAAGTAGCAGGAGAAGCACTTTATAGACTAGGACAAAAAGATCAATTTTATCTTGGAGGACGTTACAATACGGTAAAAGGCAATCAAGTTGATGGTGCTCCTGATATAGAAATCAACAGGTTCAACGTAGGTGGTGGATGGTTCTTAACCAAAAATGTATTGACCAAATTGGAATATGTAAAACAAACCTACGGTGGCGACGGCTACGCTGGTAATGCACAGTTTGAAGGATTAGAATTCAATGGGTTCGTTATCGAAGCGGCCATTAGCTTCTAAAGAATAAAAACAATAATCAAAAAGCGAATACCAGTGGTATTCGCTTTTTTTATTCTACTAATTGAAGTGTCACTTCAAACTCAATATCCAATTGCTCTTGAACGACAATAGTACCGAAGAATTTACTTGGTGGTTCAATTTGATACGCTCGCATATTCAATTCATGCTTTCCGCCAAGAATCAATTCATTATCCATTTCATTTAGGTAACTGTCGTAAATCTCCTCTGTCTGTTTTGTACCACCAATGGTTAGTAACGTATTGGCTGTCATATTTTCTAACGCACTCAAATTTGGTGAAGGGGGAAGATAAATTTCACTAATCTCCATGGATAGCAGAGGGTGTTGTTCGGATTTGAGTAAATTCCTAAAATCTGAAGTCATAAGGGGAAGCCCACAATTAAAGCCATCTACAGGTACCTGTAAGTACAGTCCATCAAACTCCACAGACTTCCCATTCCAAATGCCATTAATCTTCAGCGTATCATTGGCAACGTACTTCTTTAGTTTGCAACTAAATTTATTAACATTTGTCTTGCCTTCAATAATAATACTAATGGATTTGACCACATAGTTATTTTCGGCTTTATCCACCTGCCCGCTAACGTCAAAGATCCATCCTAACCCCACCGAAAGCAATAATATTCTTCTTATCAATTAATCTTTTTTTATAATTCCCATGACCAAATTCTATTTAAACTAGCTTATGTACTTGATCAGCTACTTTCTTCCAACAACCAATTTTTAGCCTCTTCTAATTCATCGAACAATACAGTATTCCTTCCTGTCAATTTAATCACGGACTTGGCAATGAGCTTAGCCACAGAATTTAACCCCACAATGGCAGTCACTTTTACATAAGGCTCGTTGATTCTGGCTATTTCTGTGACTTTGGCAATAACCACCTTATTAAACCGCATATCGGTCATATCGACTAATGACATCACTGATTTTGAAGGATATTGAGAAATAACTTTTGCTGCTTCGTCCATAATACTTGGAGCATCCTCAGCGCTCACATTCCGTAGATCAGTAAAAATGATGATTTCCTCGTTCTCATCGATAATTGAGATACCTGACATAAAGACTAAAGTTGGTTAAGCACTATAAATATAACATCCTTTATAAAACTTTTATCATTCAAGCATACAGGAATATTCATGCTTTCCTGACCCGACTCTGTATTCACATTATTTTTCAAGGCTACACTTAAATCCACCCTGCAAACCAGATTTTTTTCCTAATTTGCCTATTCATTTTTTGAAATTAATTTAATACAAAGGTCGATGGACGGAAAGTTGATTTATGGAATTCAGCAGATTGGTGTAGGTGTAGATGATGCTGAAAAAGGTTTTGAATGGTATGCTAAAACCTTGGGTGCCGATCTATGTATTTTTGATGATGACAATGAAGCCACCTTTATGGCCAAATACATGGGCGGAGAACCCCGTGAAAAAAGAGCCATTCTCGCCATGAATGCTCAAGGTGGCAGTGGCTATGAAATATGGCAACACACAGGCCGAACACCACTCACCATAGAAGAACCGGTGCAGATTGGTGATTTGGGAATCAACATAGCCAAGATAAAATCTCAGGATATTCAAAAGAGCTATGACCGATTAAAGGCTAAAGGAGTAACAGTATGTACTGAAATAAATGAGGAGCCGGATGGATCCAAAGGATTTTATATCAAAGACCCGTGGGACAACATTCTTCATATCAAAGAATTTGATTCATGGCTCAAAAAATCAAAATTTGATGTAGGTGGCATTTGCGGAGCTACTCTTGGCGTGTCCGACATAGATCAATCACTGAAACTCTACGCAGATATTCTCGGCTACAATCAAGTGATCTACGACGAAACAGGGACATTTAATGACCTTAAAGGCTTGAACAACGGAGAAGGAAAGTTCAGAAGGGTATTGCTCACACACATCAAAGACCGAACAGGTGGATTTTACCCTTTGCTGGGAGACGGACAGATTGAGCTCATTCAAGCCTTGGACCGCACGCCAAAGAAACTATTTGAAGGAAGATTCTGGGGAGATATCGGATTTATTCATTTGTGTTTTGATATTAGAAACATGAATGCTCTGGTAGAAGAATGTAAAGAAAAGAACTACCCTTTTCAGGTGCTAAGTTCTGAGCATTTTGATATGGGAGATGCCAACGGCCATTGGGGTTATATTGAAGATAATGATGGTACTCTTGTGGAATTTGTAGAAACTCATAAAGTTCCGCTGATTAAAAAACTCAACTGGAGTATTAAATTGAAAAACAGAAACCCACACAAACCTCTTCCTGGCTTTATATTGAAGGCCATGGCTATTACCAAAAGAAAAAAATTCGACTAATTCAGACAATGAGTATCGAAAAAGAGCTTCAGAAAAGAAGCGATTCCAAATGCGAGTTGTGTAGCGCAGCCAATAATTTAGCTCCTTATACTGTAGAACCTAAATCTGGCGATCACGCGGAAGAATGCGCTTATTTATGCGATGTGTGCCAGTCACAAATAAATAGAACAACAGAGGTTGACACCAATCACTGGCGATGTCTCAACGACAGCATGTGGAATACCAATCCAGCCGTTCAGGTTTTGGCCTGGCGAATGCTCTCAAGACTGAAAGGAGAAGGCTGGCCTCAAGATCTGCTGGATATGCTATACTTGGACGAAAGTACAGCATCCTGGGCCAGAGCTACTGACGAAGGAGAAGACGAAGCGGATAAAATCATACATAAAGATAGCAATGGGGCTACTTTGGAGGCAGGTGACAGCGTAGTGCTTATCAAAGACTTGAACGTAAAAGGAGCTAATTTCACAGCCAAAAGAGGCACTGCCGTTCGTAATATCTCTTTAGTTTATGACAATGCTGAACAAATTGAAGGAAAAGTAAACGGTCAGCAAATCGTGATCCTAACCAAGTTTGTGAAAAAGTAAACTCAATAAAGGGATCAACCTTCAGCCAAACGATCCTTCACATATTCGATTTCAGTCTTTCCATGAGGAGTTGGCTTGCCGTCAGTTCCAATATTCACAAGGACAATCCTTTCTACAGTAATAATTGTCTCCCGAGTCATCTTGTTTCTCACTTCACAATTAAGTTCAAGCGACGTCCGACCAAACTTGATAGGCTCAATCCCAATTTCAACTATATCTCCTTGGCGTGCCGAACTTAAAAAGTTGATCTCTGACATAAACTTGGTCACCACTTTTTGATTTTCTAACTGTATCGCTCCATAAAGAGCCGCTTCCTCATCAATCCAGGCTAGAAGTTTACCACCGAATAAAGTTTGATTTGGGTTTAGGTCTTCGGGCTTTACCCACTTTCTTGTATGAAATTTCATTTTATACTTGTCTTTATCTATTTCAAAACACTATCACTCTTTGAGCAAGTTACTTTCAGAATTATTAGTTGATTGCAATTTAAATGATAGGATTTCATTATCTTAATTTTATTAATTCGCAGCCCTTGAAATTTAATTATCAACCGTCAAAATGAGATTCTTATCTGCTTTCATAATTGTTTTTTCTAGTTACTTCACTCTATCCGCTCAATCAAAAGTTTTTGAATTCCAATACCAAGAAATGGAGCTGGATGAAGCTTATATAGAATCGCTTTCTCCTCATCGGTTCGGGCCGCCGTTCACTAACATGATGCAGCTCTTAAATGAATACTACGTCTATGAAGAGACAAGTAAAGTTTCTGGCACAACAACCAAATTCATACAAAAATCTGCAATTTACTACTCCGTAAAAAAAACAAACAAATACGTACTCAAAGGGCTAAAAAAGAAGCTGATCACAGAAGAAAAAGCCAAAGCTGATCTCGAAAGAGTCTTAAAAGTTGCGCTGAATATCAGACATCAAAACACAGAAGAGTTAGAAGATGTACTGTATAAAATTAAAGATGCTGAAGACATTATTGCGTTTTATTATAGCAACATCACCCTAACAGAATAGGTTTTCGGAAAAAACTATTGTGGAAGCACTGACAATTTACTGATTCGTTGAATTTACAGATTCTAATTTCAAAATTCCATTTTTCTCAATAAACTCAGCCGACTGTCTCGCCAGCGTTTGGTAAGTCAATTTTGAAGGATGTACACCATCACTAAAGTAAAGTCCAATATCTTCAGACAGGTTGTATTTTTTGGACCAAGTCTCAATGCTAATAATCTCAGAAGAATAGTACACGTTTTCAAATTCAGCAACTACCTGTTTTAATGATTCGCCTAATATTTCCACCAGATTCCCGATCGTCCACTTCATCAGCGGAGTAAAAGCAGGAAACTCTTTAATAGGAGGCATGTTTGTAAACACTATAGGTACGTTACCAAATTTGCCATTCAAATCCTGAATGAGAGACCGGGTTTGCGCCTTCCAACGAACAGGGTTATTGAGTTTGAAGGCATCATTACCGCCAATTCCAATAACCACCAAATCCCAATTATTTTCATCTAGCTCTGCCAGCAATTCTTTTGAAACTCTACTTACCGTGATTCCGCTTTTGGCTTGCACCCTCCACTTGACGTATAGATTAAGTCTATCAGACAACTCATGAGCTAATGTTCCAGCAAACCCCTCTCGATGCGTCTCTACTCCCACCCCTGCCATTGTACTTTCTCCCACAACTAGAACCTCAATACATTGATCCGATGTCAACCCACTGACCCCTGCTGGCTCTATGGCTTCTGGTAAGTCTGGAATTGTCTGTTTAACCCTTCTTCCTTGGAGATATAATATTGGTAATAAAGGCAAAGTGAATAGCGAACCTATGAAATATTTCACATTCATATCATTCATCCCTCCATATCACTCAATTCTATATTGAGTGCCTTAGTAGACATCTGAATTTCTATCAATGAAAAGATGAGTGAAGTGATGAGTGAAAGCAAACTCCCACCAAAAAGGTAATTGGCCAAGATAAAGCCTTCTCTAAATAAAGCAAACATGCAGGCCACAGTAAGAAGAAAACTTAGCACACCAAAAGCCTGCATCCGACGAACCATATTCAACCGTACCCTGAGATTTTTTATTTGCCCAACAAGCACATGTTGAGTTTTAGTTTGTTGATATTTTGCATGCAGATTTCTGATAAGCGTGGCCAGCGCCAAGAATCGATTGGTGTAAGCCAGCAGCAATAGCGTAATCGCCGGAAACAATAGGGCCGGTGTAGAGATTTCTAACTGCAAAATAGGGATTATTTATTTTCGATAAGAGCGACCAACTCATCCGCATCCCATGGTTTTCCTACGCTTCCAGTAAAACCAAATTTTTTGATTGCGTTTCGAATGATCTCATCATTTACATATTCAGAAATGATAATTCTCACCATATCAGGATATAGCTCACCCACTTTTTCAAGTAGCTCCACACCTGTCATTTCAGGCATGCGATGATCAGATATAATTACATCAAACTTATCTTCTTCCATTAGTTTGAGTCCTTCTGCTGCACTTTCACATGTAGTGACATTGTACCTTCTTTTGAAGGCAATTCTGAAAACATTTAGGTTAGCTGCTTCATCATCCACATACAGCAATTTGATCTTATCTGCCATAATTAATCGTTCTTTCTCTTTTTCCTTAACTGGTTATGCAAAATACAAAATTATTATAACAATTTATGACGTGTGTCAAAAGGCCTCACGAACTGATAGATAAAACGCGTGTTGCCCATTATCCGTAAAACCTAAATCCATTCTGAAATTAAGCTTTTCATCCTTTAGCGCCCTAAAACGACCTCCAAGACCATAAACCGCTCTTATTTTATCTGTCCCAAATTCACTAAAGCTATCGAATACCTCTCCTACACCTGCAAAAATCACGCCTCCAAATCTCCAAAAAAGCTCTTGTCTGGCTTCTACTTGAAAATACATCAACTGTCTATCCCTGTAAAGGTTTCGGTGCTCGATTCCTCTGAGCCTCCCTCCTCCGCCCATTTTGGGCAGTTTATAAAACGGTGCATCACCAGATGTCAGGTTCATTCTGAACTGAATGGCTAAAACACTCTTTGGACCCAAGAATTCAAAGTATTGACGATAATCAAAAAGAAAACTTCCATAATTGTACTCACCTCCAAATGCTTTGCCATAGAATGCAGCTCTAGCATTTATAAACCTTCCATGTGTTGGCCACAACGTACTATTTCGTGTGTCATTTCTAAATGCTGGACCTAGCCCCATATTCCTTCCACCTTCTATCCCAACAGGCACATCCGTTTCCAATAGACCAGAGTCGAGCAAATCAGTTATGTTATTATACTGAAAATCAAAACGAATACCACCAAACCACTGGGGAGTAACTGGTTTCAGCAACGTACCACTCATAGCCACATAACGGTCCGTATATTGCTCCACCACATCCGGATCAGTTTCGCTCCCTATACCGTAATAGTTATCAGGAAAATCAAAGACCCTGGCCTCCATGTTCAGATTCATCCCATTCCCAAAGAATAAATCAAAATCCGACTTTATCAGTACCTGTTTATTAGTAGTAAATACTATATAAGGAGTAATGCTCGACGGTCTATGAAAAGTAGGATTTTTTGATTTGGTATTAAATACAAAAAATGCAATGGTACCTATATTGACTTTGGTCTCAGGGGAGTATCCTAACGCCGGGTAGATTGCAAATTTGATTCGTTTCTCTTGAACAGAGTCTTGCTGTAAAGAGTCTTTTTGGACAGCAATCTGCTCTTGTGCACGTCCATTAAAGAACGAGCACAATAATAGAAAACAACAAATCAGATTTTTCCTCATCTAGTTATTCAGCAGGCAATAGATCCAGTCCCAACTCATCCAGTTGATCTTTTGCAATCGGAGAAGGTGATTCTATCATTACATCGCGCGCAGAAGTATTTTTAGGGAAGGCTATAAAGTCTCTGATAGAATCCGAGCCGCCAAACATAGAGCATAATCTATCAAATCCAAAAGCAATTCCACCATGAGGAGGTGCACCGTATTCAAAGGCATCCATTAAGAATCCAAATTGTTCACGTGCTTCTTCGTCAGAAAAACCAAGATGCTTAAACATCATCGCCTGCGTAGCACGGTCATGAATTCTAATAGAACCACCACCAATTTCAACACCGTTAATGACCAAATCGTAGGCATTGGCATGAACTTTACCAGGGTCTGTATCGAGAAGTGGTATTTCATCTGGCTTAGGCGAGGTAAATGGATGGTGCATCGCGTGATACCTTTCAGTCTCTTCATCCCATTCTAAAAGAGGAAAGTCCAACACCCATAGTGGCTTGAAGTTCATTGGATCTTTCAACTCCAACAAGTCTCCCATGTGCAATCTCAATTCACACATTTGCTTTCTTGTAGCATTCAGATCTCCAGATAGTACCAAGATCAAATCTCCTGGCTTAGCCTCGGCTTTTTGCGCCCAGGCTTTCAAATCCTCTTGGGTATAGAACTTATCTACAGACGACTTGAATGAACCATCTTCATTACACTTCACATATACCAATCCTTTAGCTCCTACTTGAGGACGCTTTACAAAATCGGTCAAAGCATCTAATTGTTTTCGGGTCCAATCAGCACATCCCTCAGCACAAATTCCAACCACTAATTCGGCTTGATCAAAAACATTGAATCCTTTGTTTTGTGCAACTTCATTAAGCTCAATGAAAGGCATACCAAATCTTACATCTGGCTTATCAGAGCCATAGAGTTTCATGGCATCATCATACTGCATATGTACAAACTCACCCACTTCTACATCAAGTGCTTGTTTGAATAAGTGACGAGTCAGCCCTTCGAAAGTATTCAAGATGTCTTCCTGAGTTACAAATGACATTTCGCAATCAATTTGTGTAAACTCTGGCTGACGATCCGCTCTCAAATCTTCATCTCTGAAACATTTCACAATCTGAAAATATCTGTCGAACCCAGATACCATCAACAGCTGCTTAAACGTTTGTGGGGACTGAGGCAAAGCATAAAACTCTCCTTTATTCACTCTAGAAGGCACCACAAAGTCTCTTGCTCCTTCTGGGGTAGACTTGATCAGCACTGGAGTTTCTACCTCCATAAAACTCTGATCTGACAGGTAAGATCTAGTGGCTTGCAACATCTTATGACGAAGCATTAATTTATCTCTAACCTCGTCTCTTCTTAAGTCGAGGTATCTGTATTTCATTCTTAGCTCTTCTCCACCATCAGTATCATTATCGATAATAAATGGAGGAACCTTAGATGGGTTTAATACTTCTAAGTTCTGAACTTTTATTTCAATTTCTCCTGTAGGTATTTTATCATTTTTAGCATAGCGCTCAGCCACTTCTCCGGTCGCCTTGAGCACGAATTCACGACCCACCGTCTTTGCTTTTTCCAGCAATTCTGTAGGCGTCTGCCCTTCCTCGAATATTAATTGAGTAATTCCGTATCGATCCCTAAGATCAATCCAAACCATTCCTCCTTTATCGCGTACTTTTTGTACCCATCCACATAGTGTCACTTCCTTTCCGGCATCCGCCAGTCTCAATTCGCCACAAGTCTGCGTTCTCAGCATAATATTCGTATTATAAAAAATGAAGGCGCAAATTTAATCATTGTCTTGTTTTGGGCTTCATCACAAGGTAGTTTAATTTTGATTTTTCACTAGCTTTAAAAAATTCGCAAAATCATGGGTGTCTTTTTATTTTTTAATCTGATTTTTTCAACGTTTCCGGCTAACGACCTGACAAAAGTCAACGTAACCGAAGAGATCACTATGATGATTCCAAGTCAATTCAGACTGATGACTGACGACGAAATTGCCAGCAGATACTTTTCTACCAAAAGGCCAGTAGCCATCTACACCGACCAATCTGTCACGATTGATCTAGGTGTAAATAAATCAGTAACTCAATGGAGTGCTGACGATTTGGAAATTATGGTAAGTTTTCAAAAATCCAACATCTACAATTTTTATGATGAGATAGAAATGATCAGCCAGGGCATGAAAGAAGTAAATGGAAAAAAAGCAGCCTATTTCGAATTTGTGTCTACAGTAAAGCCAGACAATAGCACCCAATCTTTTAGATCACAAAGTGCAGTTAAAAAATATACTTACATACAGTACATGATCGTAGGCCAACACTCTTGGGTATTCAACTTTACGAGTCCAATCCAACTGCAAAACGAATGGCAACCACAATTGGCGGATATCATGGATAGCGTCGAATTTATTAAAAAGAAAAAATGATCCCTGGACTTCATAGCGATGAGGCATTCATGAAAGAAGCCCTGAAGCAAGCCCAATACGCCTTCGAAGAGAATGAGGTACCAGTGGGTGCTGTAGTAGTATGTGAAAACAAAATCATATCGCGAGCCTATAATCAAGTAGAAAAGCTCAACGACGTAACAGCACATGCGGAAATATTGGCTATAACGGCGGCCGAAAACTACCTAGGTACGAAATACCTCGCTGGCTGTAAATTGTACGTAACGCTCGAACCTTGCACCATGTGCGCTGGAGCCACCTATTGGTCTCAATTGGATGAGGTAATCTATGGCGCGAGCGACGAGAAAAGAGGTTATGCTCATCTAGCACCAAAAGCCATTCACCCAAAAGCTAAAATCACAAAAGGCATATTGGCTGACGAGTGCAGTACCTTGGTTACAGATTTTTTTAAGCGCATGCGGGATAGGGGTGCTTAACACACTGTTATTTTGACTTATCTTGAGGTTTCGTGATTTCATACAATCATTCTATATCAGTATAGAATAGAATGATCAATTGATTCCGTTTATTTTAGATTTACAATTAACTTTACTCTCAAGAATTTTTTAAACATAAACATAGATTTATCATGGCATTTGAATTACCATCATTACCCTATGCACACGATGCATTGGAACCACATATCGACAAACGTACAATGGAAATCCACCACGGAAAGCACCACAATGCGTACGTAACTAATTTGAATGGAGCGATTGCCGGTACTGAAATGGAAGGCAAGTCTATCGAAGCACTATGTGCGGAGCATTCAGATGTACCTGCTGTAAGAAACAATGGCGGTGGACATTTCAATCACTCTTTGTTTTGGACTGTAATGAGCCCAAATGGCGGTGGCAACCCTACTGGTGATATTGCTGGAGCAATTGATGAGGCCTTCGGTTCATTCGACGCCTTCAAAGATGCTTTCGCTAAAGCTGGTGCTACCAGATTTGGATCTGGATGGGCTTGGCTTTGTGTAAAAGAAGGCAAGTTGGAAGTTTGCTCTTCGGCCAACCAAGACAACCCTTTGATGCCTGGCGTTGGATGTGGAGGCACTCCTATCCTAGGGCTTGATGTTTGGGAACATGCTTACTACCTAAACTATCAAAACAGACGTCCAGATTACATCAATGCATTTTTCAATGTAATCAACTGGGAAGAAGTGAACAAGCGTTTCGCTGCTGCGAAATAAGCTATAGTCTTTATTAAGCAGGGAGCCTGATTCAAAAGTTATCCGTCATTGCGAACAACGTGAAGCAATCTTAAAATCAGATCAGTAATCAAACTTTAAGATCACTTCGTTGCACTCGTGATGACGCTTTCAATACTTTTGAGACAGGCTTTTTTATTACTTCTTCAATCTCTTTTTCTTCAAGTCGAAGATATCCTTTCTTCGGTCTCTCAAGTTCTGCACACTACCAAACTGATTCAACTCTCTCAATAAATCGACATCCACATCAGCGATTAATATCATTTCAGCATTAGGGGTAGCCTCCGCTTTGATGCCGTTAGTCGGGAAGGCAAAATCACACGGAGTAAACACCATAGACTGTGCAAACTGAATATCCATATTGTGGACCTTCGGAAGGTTACCAACACTACCCGCAATAGCCACATAACATTCGTTTTCAATGGCACGTGCTTGCGAACAATTCCTCACTCTTGAGTAGCCATTTTGAGTATCTGTCAAAAATGGTACAAACAAGATATCCATTCCTTCATCTGCCAATAGACGGCTCAATTCTGGAAACTCAGAATCATAACAAATTAATACTCCAATCTTCCCACAATCCGTGTCAAAGGCTTTGATTTCATTGCCACCTTGCATACCCCAAACTTTTGACTCATCTGGTGTTACATGGATTTTCTCATATCGCTCAGTAGTTCCATCTCGACGACATAAGTAACCTACATTATACAGCAAGTCATCCTTGATCTCGGGCATACTACCTGTGATGATGTTGATATTATAGGAAATAGCTAATTCTGAAAATCGTCGGACAATTTCCTCCGTATGCGTAGCCAATTCTCGAATCGCCTCAGGCTCGGACATGTGGTTGTTCTCCGCCATCAGTGGCGCGTTAAAAAACTCTGGAAACAAAGCGAAATCGCAGCGATAACCAGATACCGCATCCACAAAATACTCTGCTTGTTGCATGAGTTCTTCCATACCTTTATACAATCGCATTTGCCATTGTACCAGCCCAAGACGCACGATCTTCTTTTTGGTCTCAGCTTTTTTGGTTGGTTTCTTATAATAAATATTATCCCACTCCAACAATACGGCATATTCACTAGATGCTTCATCACCTTCTAAATATCCCGTTAGTACCTTGGAGGGGTGAAAATCATTGGAGATTTGAAAATTCAACACCGGGTCATCAATTTCCTTTCTTTTGACTCGCTCAATATATTCTTTAGGTGAAATCTCGTCGGCAAATTTGTGATAATTGGGAATTCGTCCACCGAATGCTATCAAACGTAAATTCATACGTTCACATAGTTCTTTCCGGTAATCATAAAGACGACGACCTAATCGCAATCCTCTATATTCAGATTTGATAAATACATCAATCCCATATAAAACATCGCCTTCGTCGGTATGCGTATCGAAAGTATAATCTCCTGTAATTTCTTTATAGGTATGATGCTCATCGAACTGATTGTATTTCACAATGATCGACAGCGCGCAACCTGCCAATTGACCATTAACCTTGATCACGACTTGACCGTCAGGGAATTTATCAATCAGGGACTTGATCTCGTCCACCTTCCAATAAGCGTCTTGTATGCTGCTATATGCCTCAATCATTGCCTTCTTCAACTCCTTGTAATCGCCAAGGGTCAAATAGGTCAATTCTATATTTTCAATTTCCATTAATTACTCCATTTGAATAGGGAAATAAAGCTAGCGGAAAAGGGCTATAAGTGAGACAGTAGTGTCTTAATTATTTAACAAACCCAAAGGTTTCTTCTATTAGTAGCAGATGGTTTCGGTAATCCAGAGCGACCTGATCGCCTCTTTCGTCATTCATAAATACAGTGCCTTCCTCCAGATCAACAGTACCAAAAGGCGCTAATGCATCTACGGCATAGACCAATGTGAATGCTCCCACAATTTTGAATGGTTCGTCGAACGTTAAGCTAACAGGGGCGTAATTTTTATCGGTACCGATGTGCATTTTTATTTCTTGACCCAACTCATTATTCCCATCAAAATACCTTCCTTCCAGCGATAGAAATTTATAGCCTGTGTTCCAGTCCCAGGCCATGCCATTCGTAGGATCTAAGTCGCCTACATGATCTATTGAAGTGTTGGCTTCTGAATCTACTCCAATCGCCATTTTGATTTCCGATATTTCAAAGTCAGCTGGGATGTTTTCAACCATAAAAGTTACAGTGGCTTGATCTTGGTCAAAACTTAAAAGCCGATAGCTATCAGGTTCAGAATAGTAGGTATCCGATTTAGCATCCTTAATCTGGATATTACTCAAATAAAAATCCAACCTTTCGATGGTGATAGATTGTTGCAGTGGAGTAGTGTATTTTTTCGATCCAAAAACTAATAATTCATCCTCCGCTTTCGCGGTAAACTTGAAAATCAAACTACTGGTGTCTTTAGATTCGTCACTATCACAGGCACCCAACAAGAGCAATAAAACAGCAGCGCTAATTTTCGAAAGGGTCAGAAAAATTTTCATTCGTAATAAATGTTTCATCAGTTAAGGTATGTAAAAAAGCGATAATTGCTTCCTTCTCTTCTTCGGTCAATCCCAGTTTGACTGGTAACACAGCTTCAGGAAGATTAGTTGCTTCCACGATCTGCTGGTCTAGAGTCGAACTCGTCTGAACATTACTATTATAATGATCTAATACTTCTTCTAAAGTGGCAAATCTACCATCATGCATATAGGGTGCTGTCAATTCGATATTTCTTAGACTCGGCGCCTTGAATTTGCCTTTATCTTCAGGCTTACCAGTCGTTGCCATTAGGCCGTCTTCTAAGTTGTCGTCGACATCAAGCCCGTTATTATTGAATCCCAAAAAATCTTTACGATCTCCGGATGTAAGAATAGTCTTATGACAGTCCCCGCAATTTCCACCTCTTAAACCTGTATTTGCCACAGGATGCGTGAAAAACAAGTCCATGCCTAGTTTCTCTTGGTCAGTCAACACATTTTCACCTAGCAAGTGCTGATCGTATCTGGAATTAGATGAAACCAGCGTTCGCATGAATTGACTCAGTGCTTTGGCGATGAGATCTCCAGAAATTTCTTCCGTTTCAAAGGCAGCAGCAAATTGCTTTCTATAAGTATTTGACTCTGTTAATCGACTCACCGCCTCTTCGATCGGCAAGTCCATTTCGATGTGATCTTGAATCGGTTGCAAGGCTTGCGCTTCCAAGCTCAGCGCTCTCCCATCCCAAAAGAACTTTGATTGCCAATGCAGATTGACCAGAGACATGGAGCTCTTGCTCGTTAGCGCACCATCCAATCCGGTGCTAAAAGCTGCCCCATCAGTAAAAGCCTTCGACTGCTGATGACAAGTCCCACAAGAAATTTGATTGTTTCGAGAGAGCATTTTCTCGTAAAACAAGTTGCGACCTAGAGCTATTCCTTCTTCGGTAAATGGGTTATCATTTGGAATCTCAAATCCATCCCCAAATAGGATTGGCGGTTCAAATTGGTAAGGCGTAGGGCTCCTAATTGTCGTGTCATCAGTGCATGCTACCAAGAGCATCAAACTAATCCATCCTATCAACAATCTTATTTTCATCCTTTACTCAACACTAAAAAATATGAATTCCACTATCTTGACCAGACAAAAGCAACGGCCCTGAAACCAAGATTTCTCATATCGCTCATTACTTATACTATCATAGCATGGAGTTGTAATACTAACTCAAATTCAACAAAAAAATTACAACTTGAATTCCCTGTTCATTTTCCTGAGCCAGTACCCGCACCAGAGCGCAATCCTATGACACAAGCGGGTGTTGCTTTAGGTAAAGATCTTTTTTTTGATCCACGTCTTTCTGCCAATGAGCAAATATCATGCGCCAGTTGTCATCAACCTGATTACGCCTTCGGGGATCGTACAAAGTTTAGTGTGGGACATAGCGGAATCACTTTAAAAAGAAATACGCCTCCTCTTTTCAATTTGACCTGGTCAGAATCTTTCTTTTGGGATGGTGGAGTGAAAAATTTAGAGTCCCTTTCGTTTGCAGCACTAATGAATCCGGATGAAATGGGGGTTGATTTAACTGATCTATGTCAAAAACTGAATACAGACAAACACTACAAAGAAGCATTCAAAACGGCCTTTGGAATTGATTCCGTGACTTCAGCTTATATAAGTAGAGCCCTTGCTCAATATATGCGCACATTGGTGTCTGCTAACTCCAAGTACGACAGTGTTCAACTCGGACTGACTCAATACAACAACGAAGAACAGGAAGGAGAAAGGGTGTTCTTAAAAAATTGTGCTTCTTGCCATACTCCCCCACTTTTCACCGACTTTGGATTTCATCACAATGGTATCGATCAGGTTTACTCATTAGACAATCTATCTCTAACTACTGGAAGATTTAGAATAACCAGAGATTCTCTTGATTTGGGCAAATACAAAACTTCCTCACTCAGAAATTTAAAATACACTGCCCCCTATATGCATGATGGAAGATTTGCCAATTTAGATGAGGTTTTAGTGCATTATCAAAACCAAAATACATTGAACCAAAACCAAGACTCTCTTGTTAGCCTAATTAAGTTTTCTGACAAAGAAAAGGAAGAGCTAAAGTCATTCTTGATGACGCTGGAAAATCCGTCTTTTGATTGACGAATTCTCCAATTAGTTCAACTTTCGTACTAATTGTGCGTAAGAAATTTTAAATTTAGGTAAAACAAAAACTGAACGCATTATCTCAACCCTCACCCAATCAAATTCCCAAACCTCTCAAATTTCCTATTTCAAGGAAAAGTTTAAAAGGGTAAGAAATCAATCGTTACATCTCTGCGCTCCGCTCGAAAAAGAAGACATGGTCGTCCAGCCGATCGTAGATGTAAGCCCTCCAAAATGGCACCTGGGTCACTCTACTTGGTTTTTTGAGAAAATGATCTTAGAAGAACATTTCAAAGGTTATCAGGTTTATCATCCAGAGTACAACTTCGTATTCAACAGCTATTATGAAAGTATAGGCAAACGTGTACTACGAACAGACCGCGGCAATCTCACCCGACCAACCACGGAGGAAGTGTATAAGTACAGAGCCTACGTCGACGAACAAATGGCTCACTTTCTAGACAAGCTCACCGAGCTCCCTAAAAATGTCTCTGATCTTCTAGAATTAGGACTTCAACACGAACAGCAGCATCAGGAGCTGCTAGTATATGACATCAAATACATCCTCGGCAATAATCCTCTATTCCCAGCTTACAACAAGAAAGAAATCATTTCGTCTATTGAAAGTAGAGCACTCAGCTTTTTATCCATTGCTGGAGGCAATTATAAAATAGGTCATCAGCAGGAAGGCTTTTGTTTCGACAATGAGCTGGGTGTGCACCAAGTGTATTTGCACGATTTTGAAATCGCCGACAGGCTAGTGACTAATGGCGAATACCTAGAGTTTATGAATGCTGGAGGTTATCAAAATTTCAAATATTGGTACATGGAAGCCTGGGCTTGGGTTCAAGAAAATAAGGAATCAGCCCCTATGCACTGGCACCAAATCGATGGCGAATGGTATCAATACACCTTTTTTGGTTTGCAAAAACTAAACCTCCATGAACCGGTGACGCACATCAGTCAGTACGAAGCAGCAGCCTACGCACAATGGAAAAGTATGCGATTGGCTACTGAGTTTGAGTGGGAAGTAGCTTGCAATAATTATGAGTCTACTCTTCATAAACGAGCCAACTTCGTAGAAGGCGCGGCACTTTCCACCCGGACAGCGGAAAAAGATCATTTTCAGTTTTTCGGAGATGCCTGGGAGTGGACCAATTCGGCCTACTTGCCTTACCCTTATTTCAAAACAGAAACAGGTCCCATAGGTGAATACAACGGCAAATTCATGATCAATCAAATGGTACTGCGTGGTGGATCTTTTGCCACACCCAAAGACCACATTAGACCCAGCTATAGAAACTTTTTTCATCCTCATTTAAAATGGCACTTCACTGGAATTCGCCTGGCACAACATGTTTGAAACCATAGAAAAAGAAATAGTAAAAAATAAGCAGTTCTTAAACGATGTGATTGAAGGCCTTTCGGCTGACTCCAAGCATATTTCGTCGAAGTACTTCTACGACAAAAAAGGGGACGCCATATTCCAACAAATCATGCACATGGATGAGTATTACCTCACAGATGCTGAATTGGACATCTTCCAAACACATAAGTGTGAAATCGCCAAAATATTCTCTCCTGAGAAGGAACCGTTCAATCTCATCGAGTTCGGAGCGGGTGATGGTATGAAGACTAAGGTTTTACTAAAAGAGCTACTCAATCATGAGATACCCTTCGATTACATACCGATCGACATCTCCCAAAATGCGTTGGATCAGCTGAATAAATCGTTGACTAAAGAAATGCCAGATCTTTCTTTCAAAGGTATACAAGGAGACTATTTTGATGTTTTGAACAAACTCAAAGAAGACAATAACAAAAGAAATGTTATCCTATTCTTAGGCTCTAACATTGGTAACTTCACCAACGAAGAAGCTCTTTCTTTTACGTCCAACATCAGCGGCAAACTGAACCCAGGCGATTTGCTATTCATAGGAGTGGATTTAAAAAAAGACCCAAGAAAAATCCTTTTAGCGTACAACGACCCAACCGGTATCACTGCCGAATTCAACTACAATCTTTTGCGCAGAATCAACCGAGAACTAGGCGGAAATTTCGACATCGATCAATTTGAGCATCACCCAACCTACGATCCCGTTACAGGCGAATGCAAAAGCGCCTTACTCAGCAAAATAGATCAAGAAGTAGCCATAGATGATCAAACCTTTCACTTCGCCAAATGGGAGCCAATCCACACAGAGATATCGAGGAAATATTCACTGAAGCAACTGCATCAATTGGCTAACAATGCCGGCTTCAAAGTCAAAATCGATCTATTCGATTCGAATAAGTATTTTGTAGATTCTATTTGGGAGATTAAAGACTAATAGATTTTCAAACTTTAAATGGGATTGCAATGATTTTTCAACAATCCTTCTATTTTTGCAATCCCAAATCAATTGGGCTCATCACTTACAAATGCGCACGTGGTGAAATTGGTAGACACGCCATCTTGAGGGGGTGGTGGGAGCAATCCCGTGGAAGTTCGAATCTTCTCGTGCGCACAATTTTCAAAATTTCCCGTCTTTGTTGGTCTTGTGACCAACAAACACACCACAGCAAATAGATTGCACCGGCTCTTCTTCATAGAATATCTAATATTACTTCCTTAATTAGATCGAATGATATTGTCAATTCTTAAATTCGCATCTTAAATCAAGAATTTATAATCAAATCATATGTCTCTTAATATTCCACTACTCAAAAACATTTGTGAAATCGCTGGTGCACCTGGCTTCGAATCCCGCATCAGAAATCTGGTGATCGAAGAAGTAAAAAAGCATGTGGACGAGTACCACATCGACAACATGGGCAACCTGATTACCATCAAAAGAGGCAAGGGAGACGAACCTAAAAAGGTGATGCTCGCCGCACACATGGACGAGATCGGCTTCATTGTCAATCACATCGATGACAACGGGTTTTTGAGATTTCAAACGCTGGGTGGATTCGATCCTAAAACTTTTACCGCACAGCGAGTGGTCGTACATGGCAAAAAAGACATTATCGGAGTAATGAGTAGCAAACCCATTCATGTGATGTCTCCAGCGGAGAGAGAAAAACCGGCCAAGAAAGAAGATTATTTCATCGATCTGGGCATGCCGAAGGAAGAAGTGGAGAAAATTGTAGCCGTAGGCGATCCGGTAACCAGAGAAAGAGATTTGATCGAGATGGGCAACTGCGTCAATTGTAAATCCATAGACAATAGAGTATCTGTTTTCATTTTAATTGAGGCTTTGAAGCAACTGAAAAGCAATGTACACGATGTATACGCCGTATTCTCCGTGCAGGAAGAAGTCGGTATCCGTGGCGCCAATGTGGCCGCACATAGTATCAACCCTGATTTTGGGATTGCCTTAGACACCACCATCGCGTATGATCTACCCGGTGCTCAGCCACATGAATATGTGACTGAATTGGGCAAAGGCACGGCCATCAAAATTCTAGATGCCATGACGATTTGCGACACACGAATGGTTAGTTTCCTCAGAAAAACTGCCGACGATCATAAGATCAAATGGCAAAATGAAATCCTGGTAGCTGGCGGCACAGATACTTCAGGCATTCAACAGAAAGGAAAGAATGGCGCTATATCTGGTGCAATTTCCATCCCCACTCGTCATTTGCACCAGGTGATCGAAATGGCCGATAAAGACGATATACAGGCGTCCATCGATTTGACGGTGGCTGCCTTAGAAAACATTCACAACTATAACTGGAGCTGGACTTGAAAAAAATAATTTTCATTTTATCTATTATTTCATTCAATAGTGTTGCACAAGAGTATTCCAACTTGCGTACAAATCTGGAGCATTTCGTTGATCAAAGTATCGAAGTACGAGAAGCGGTAATGCCTACTGCACAGGAGTTTGGATTTGAATCCTATCAAATGGATTCACTCAATCAACTGATTAGCTTTAGAGATTCTATGCATCTTCAATATGTGGTAGCTGTGCTTGCTGAGCATGGGTGGTTGGGTACCTCAGTCATTGGTAAAAAAGCCAACATCTCTATTTTCCTGGCCATACAACAAGCGCCTCGAGATCAAGTGAGAGAACGTTACTTTCCGATGCTTGAGGCTTCCGCCAAAAGAGGAGAATCAAGCTTGGCGCAAATGGCTACGATGAAGGACAAAATTTTGGTTAACAAAAAACAACCACAGGTCTATGGTACCCAGTGGAATTATGTTGATGACAAATCGATGCTATTTCCATTGGAAGATGTAAATTCGGTGAATGAAAAAAGAGTTGAAGTGGGACTACAACCACTGACAGACGAAGAGTTAGAAACTGCACAAAGCAAATACCAATAAACATGGGCATCCGATCGGTACTGAGCAAGCCATTCGCCAAATACATCATCAACCAACAAAACAAATGGGCTTCGAATCCCAAAGAAGCACAAGACAAAATTTTATCTGAGATCACTAAAAAGGCTGCGAATACAGCCTTTGGAAAAGACCACAAGTTCAAGGATATTGGATCCTATCAGGAATTTAAGGAAGCTGTTCCCATTGGTGACTATGAAGCGCTGCGCTCGTATGTAGACCGCATCAAAACAGGCGAACCTGATGTGCTTTGGCCGGGACTACCCTCCTATTTCGCCAAGACCTCAGGAACCACTTCAGGCACCAAGTACATTCCCATTACCAAAGACTCCGTGCCCAATCATATCAATAGTGCCAGAAATGCGCTCCTGAACTATGTGCATAACTCTGGTAATAGTCAATTTTTGGATGGCAATCTGATATTTCTTTCGGGGAGTCCTATCATGACACAAACCAGTGGCATCCATACCGGCAGACTTTCCGGCATTGTCAATCATCATGTACCTGGTTATTTGCGATCGAATCAGATGCCGTCTTACGAGACGAATTGCATCGAAGATTGGGAGCAGAAGGTAGATCAGATTGTAGAAGAAACTTATCAAAAAAACATGACGCTGATCTCAGGCATTCCGCCCTGGGTACAAATGTATTTTGATAGACTAACAGCCAAAACAGGAAAAGCCATCAAGGATTTATTTCCGGACTTTTCACTCTTCGTGTATGGCGGCGTCAATTTCGAGCCTTACAAAGGCAAGTTGTTTGAAAGCATCGGAAAAACCATTGATTCAGTAGAAACCTATCCAGCCTCAGAAGGATTTATCGCCTATCAAGACACGTTGGACCAAGAAGGTTTGTTGCTTCTATTAGATTCTGGCATCTTCTTCGAATTCATTCCCGCGGATGAATATTTTGATGAAAATCCTACCCGACTCAGTATCGGTGAAGTAAAAACAGGCGTCAACTACGCCCTCATAATCAACAGCAATGCGGGGCTCTGGGGCTATTCGATTGGGGATACCGTGTCGTTTGTTTCCACGGATCCGTATCGTGTTGTGGTGACAGGCCGAATCAAACATTTTATCTCGGCCTTCGGAGAGCACGTCATTGGGCAAGAAGTAGAAAAAGCCATGAATGCTGCCGTTCAAGAACAAAGTCAGACAGAAATCACGGAGTTTACTGTAGCGCCACAAGTGACACCAGATTCAGGATTGCCCAAACATCAATGGTTCGTAGAGTTTGGGCATCAGCCCGAGGATATGGAGCGATTTGCCAATACAATTGATCAAAAATTGAGAGTATTAAATTCCTACTATGATGATTTGATTGCTGGCAATATTTTGGAAAGGCTGGAAATCATTTCGCTCAAAAAGAATGCATTCATTGATTACATGAAATCTCAAGGCAAGCTCGGCGGGCAAAACAAAGTACCTCGTTTGTCTAATGACCGAAAGATTGCTGATGAGCTAATTAAGCTCAGACTCTAACATTTCCAAAGTTTGAAACTTTTGGAAAGTTCGGTTCGACTATTCTTTATAGTTTTGCAGCTGCTTTTTACTTTTTGAAAGAGGAAACACACCCAATATTGAAAAAGAAAATATCCATTCTAGGTTCTACCGGCTCTATTGGCACACAAGCCTTAGAGGTCATAGAAGCCAATCCAGATCATTTTGAGTTGGAAGCCATCACGGCCAATGAAAACGCCGATTTGTTGATCAAGCAGGCGATTCAGTTCAGGCCCAACCTGGTAGTCATTGCCAATGAAGACAAGTACCAACAGGTCTTCGATGCACTCGATCATTTGGATATCAAGGTTTATGCTGGAGAAAATGCGCTTTGCCATGCGGCCGAACTCGAAGAGGTGGATGTGGTATTGACTGCATTAGTAGGCTACGCAGGCTTGAAGCCAACACTCCGAGCCATAGAAGCAGGTAAGGCCATTGCACTCGCCAACAAAGAAACCTTAGTAGTCGCTGGTGAATTGGTTACCACTTTGGCCCGAAAGAAACGAGTACCTATTCTACCGGTGGATTCTGAGCACTCGGCCATTTTCCAATGCCTGACGGGCGAATATGCAAATCCAATTGAGAAAATAATATTGACGGCATCTGGTGGGCCCTTTAGAGGAAAGGATCGTGACTTTTTGACGAATGTCAGAAAAGAACAAGCCCTCAAGCACCCTAACTGGGACATGGGAGCCAAAATCACCATTGACTCCGCTTCACTCATGAACAAAGGTCTGGAGGTAATCGAAGCCAAGTGGCTTTTCAGCTTGACCGACGAACAGATCGAAGTAGTGGTACACCCACAATCGATCATCCACTCGATGGTACAATTTGAAGACGGGTCAATTAAGGCGCAAATGGGGTTGCCTGACATGAAGCTCCCCATACAATACGCGCTAACCTACCCTGACCGACTTAAAAACGACTTTCCAAGGTTCAACTTTATGGACTATCCAGAGTTGACCTTTGAAAAACCAGACATGGAAACATTCAAAAACTTAGCATTGTCGTTTGAAGCGCTAAAAAAAGGCGGCAATCAGCCTTGTATATTGAATGCAGCTAACGAAATTGCGGTATCAAAATTTTTGGAAGACCGTATAGGCTTCTTGGAGATGTCTGATGTGGTAGAATCCTGTCTGAATAAAATCTCGTATATCTCCACTCCTAATTTTGACGATTACGTAGAGACTGATAAAGAAACTCGAATATTAGCAACAGAATTAATTAATTGATGGAAGGACTAATAATGACAGCCCAACTTTTGTTGGGATTATCCATTTTGGTGGGTGTGCACGAATTTGGGCATTTGATTGCCGCAAAAGCCTTCGGCATGAGGGTAGAAAAATATTCGATTGGTTTTCCCCCAAAGATCTGGGGATTTCAATATGGCGAAACGGAATACTCATTTGGCGCGATTCCTTTGGGAGGATTTGTAAAAATATCCGGTATGATAGACGAGTCTCTGGACACCGAAAGCATGTCTGCAGAGCCTGAAGAATGGGAATTTAGAGCAAAACCGGCTTGGCAAAGACTCATCGTGATGATGGGCGGTATCATTGTGAATGTAATCACTGGTATCATCATCTTCGTTTTCTTGGTGTATAGCAATGGAAATTCTTTTGTGCCAAAAGAAGAACTTAACAAACATGGCATTGTTGCTTATGAGCTTGGTCAAGAAATTGGTCTTCAGTCTGGCGACGTCATCTTGAAAGTAAATGGCAAGGACTACGATCGTTTCTCGGATCTAAGAAGCATGGATGTGTTGTTTGCGGATCAGCCTACTTACAAAGTGCAAAGAGGAGACTCAGTTTTTGATTTGGCTTTCCCAGAAGGCTTTTTAAACAAGCTAACTGATAAAAAGTACAAGGATCGGTTTATTGCGCCTAGGTTCCCTTATGAAGTGGGACAGGTAATCGCAGGTACTGCAGCGGCAGACGGTGGATTGAAAGCAAAAGATAAAATTCTAACAATCAACAATGAGCCAGCCCTCTATTTTGATCAATTGAAAGAAATATTAACATCCAATGCTGACTCGAATGTTGTAGCTACTGTTAAAAGAGCTGACAATACTACTGAAACATTGACATTCAAAGTTTCTTCAGAAGGCACAATCGGATTCCAGCCGCGTCCATTGATCAACTATCAGCATGACGAATATACATTTGGCGAAGCTATTCCGATTGGAACGACCCAAGCATTCAATGTAGTTTGGGCCAATATCAAAGGGTTGGGCAAAATCTTCTCAGGAGATGTGGCTGTTTCGAAATCGTTGAGTGGTCCCATACGTATCGCTCAAATGTTTGGCGGTACTTGGGACTGGAACAAATTCTGGAATATGACCGGATTACTTTCTATGGTTTTAGCCTTCATGAACTTCTTGCCTATTCCAGCTTTAGATGGCGGACACGTGGTATTCTTGACTTACGAAATAGTATCTGGTCAAAAACCTTCAGACAAATTTTTAGAAAATGCGCAAAAAGTAGGCATGGTTATCCTATTGAGTTTGATGGTATTTGCCTTCTTCAACGACATCGTACAAACCATTTTTTAATTCATTAAAGACATTTATTGAAAGAGCACTGGCCATATCAGTGCTCTTTTTTTATTTATATTGACCAACTATTTGCAATTAAGTTTATTGATGAGGAAGTCCTTTTTCTTTTTTTTAATACTATCCATTAGCCACCTCACCTTCGCTCAAAACCTTCTGTATCAGGTTGAAATAAACGATCACCGGGCAGGCAGTCTCAAACAAAGTGTGGAGATCGATCAAAACACTCACACTTTCTCTTCACTAGACTTCCAAATTCTAACCCTAAACGATACACTCCAATATTTTTCAGAAGTACATTTTGTTGAATCAGATTCTGGCTATTTAAAATCTGTGGAATGGACGCAGGTTTTTAAGGATACTCTAAACTTTACGTTAACGTTTAGCAAAGACACATTAGCCTATGGCCCAGAGAAAATCAGGAAGTTAAGCATTAAACGATTGGATACAATTGGAGCTTCTATTTGCTACCCTACTTATTCTCCCGAGCTTAATCAAACAATAGAAGTATCTAGGGAGCTCGTCAGATTTTCTATAGAAAAGGCACAAAAATTAAGAGTCGTGAAAGAAACGATCGGTGCCAAATCAGCGATCAACAAATTCGACAATCAATTCTATTTAGTCGAATCCAAAAGCCCATCGCCATTTGGTGAAATTAGGTTGATTAGAACAAACAAAACTGCCCCACCTCAGTTCTTTGAACCCAACTACTTCGAACAAGAGAATATTCTTTCAAACATCAGATTTCCTGACCCAAATGGTATCAATACGATTAAACTAAAAATTGAAGGCGTGGACAGTTTGTCTTCTGCAACATTCAAACACTACAATCAAAAAATCACCCTTCGGGATAGCAATACTTTGATCCTTATTGTAGAACAAAAGAAGGAACCGTACCTCGATTCGAATACTACAAATCGTTCTCTCTCCAAGTTGTTATGGAGTGGTACAAAAGCCAGGGTGATCTTGGATTCATTAGGTATTGACACACTCCAAATCCATAATAAGATCGAGCGAATCAAGTCTTTTTCGAAAATTCAAAGCCATCCAAATTTAGCCCTATTAGAGCTTTCATCAGTAGCCGGTATTCCGGCTCGAATGGTCTGTGGTTATGTTTACAATCAATGGTTTTGGTCACCAAGAAACTGGGTGGATATAGCGATAAATGGCTACTGGGAGAACATAGATCTTACTACTGAAATTCTACCCAATTCTGCCTTAAGAATTGCAATACACAAAAGCAAGTCAGGAGGACCCTTCAATGATTTTGTATTAAAGCCTATACCGAAAATCACAAGCCTCCAAGTTCAATCCTTCACGCTCAGGGGCAAGAAGCACGCTGTTTCTAGTCAGGTTTTACCCTACTACTTTGAAAACCCAGTCTATGAAAATGAAGGCTTAGGCATTCGAATGAATATCCCAGATGGCTTCACCATTACAAACGACGGCACTCAATCCCCGTCTGATTTGTTTTTATCCTTAGAAAATGACTATAAAGAAAAAATAAATTGTTTTCAATTGTCAACATCAGGTCAACCATTAACTACAGACTTGGTGAGAGTAAAAATTCAAGAATTTGTCGGAGATAAAGATATCAATATCAGCCAAGGTAAAAAGTTTAAATTCTGGTATGGGCACAAAGGAAATCGTGGAGCCATTGTAATACCCCAAGGTGGGAGCTACATTCTGATAACAATTACACATGAAGACCCAGAATTCATAATTCTAGTACTGACTCGAAAAAACCTAACGCTTAAATACTAAGAATAAGTAAGCATGGTCTGAAAATAATCTTTGAGATCGAACATCAAGCGTTCGCTCTCTTCATTTCTGAATTTTAGGGTAATGAGTTCTTCTAAGTCGCCCCGTCTCATATATGCGGTTATGGTATACTGAAATTCCTGATTTGATTCTGAAAAAGCATTAGCATCGGCCTGCTTGGCTTGAACTTCCAACTTAACATCCTTTACATCAGTAAATAAATACGCTCTCGAATGCCCTGCCCTAAATAGAATAGTCTTATTACTTCGGTCAATAACTAAACTGCGATAGGATGCGGTGAGATAATTAAAAAATGGGGCTATGAGCAATACTATCCCGACACCCAACGCGAGCAACCCCTCCCAATTTCCCGCGAGTACAAGAATCAATAATCCAAGCATGGTAAATGTGAAACCTAAAATAGAAAATAGAATCAATAGCCCCCACGAGCCAAAAATTTTGGTTCTAATAATCAAACAATTCTCGTTCTGATAAACACGATAACCGTTTTTACCCAAAGTCTGAATTAATTCTCGTTTCATTTTACAGGATGTTGGTTTCGCATAAGTTACCAATAATTTTTCACCTACCCCTTTGCCAACTTAAATATGTACGAATTACGTCTCCTAGCTTTCGAATATTTCTATCTTTGCCGAAAAAAAATCCGTGCAAAAAGAGTTTAAAAGATACACCGTCACCTCTGCCCTTCCGTATGCGAACGGCCCTTTACACATTGGTCATATAGCAGGTGCTTATTTGCCTGCCGACACTTATGTACGCTACCTTAGAGCCAAAGGAAAAGAAGTCGCCTATGTATGTGGTAGCGACGAGCACGGCGCTGCTATTACGCTTAGAGCTAAAAAAGAAAATACTACACCACAGACGATTATAGACAAGTATCATCAGATCAATAAAGATACTTTTGAGCGATTCGGGATTTCTTTCGATATGTATCATCGGACCTCAGAACAAATTCACCACAAGACGTCACAGGAATTTTTCTTGAATTTGTACGAAAAAGGAGAATTCACAGAAAAAGAATCTGAGCAGTTTTACGACGAAGAATTCAAACAATTCTTGGCTGATAGATATGTTACAGGCACTTGTCCAAAATGCAGTCACCCGGCAGCTTATGGCGATCAATGTGAAAAGTGTGGAACGTCGCTCAATGCCACAGATTTGATCAATCCCATTTCCACATTAAGTGGTAAAACACCTGTTCTAAAAACCACCAAACATTGGTACTTGCCATTGGACAAATACCAACCTTGGCTGGAGCAGTGGCTGATAGAAGGCAAAAAAGGCGAATGGAAATCTAATGTCTATGGACAATGCAGCTCATGGTTGAAAGAAGGACTACAGCCTCGTGCTATGACCAGAGACCTCGACTGGGGTGTGGATGTACCTTTACCAAAAGCTGAAGGGAAGAAATTGTATGTATGGCTCGATGCACCGATCGGCTATATCTCAGCTACTAAAGACTGGGCAAAGGAGAACAACAAAAACTGGGAAGACTACTGGAAAAAACAAGATAAGGATGAAGATGACTCATGTTTGATTCACTTCATCGGAAAAGACAACATTGTATTTCATTGTATCATATTCCCAGCAATCTTGCATGCGCACGGCGGTTACATATTACCAGAAAACGTGCCGGCCAACGAATTCTTAAATCTAGAAGGAGAGAAGATTTCGACCTCAAGAAACTGGGCTGTCTGGTTGCACGAATACCTGGATGAATTTCCCGGTAAGGAAGATGAGTTGAGATATGTTTTAACCTCTATCGCACCAGAAACGAAAGACAGCGAATTTACCTGGAAGGACTACCAAGCCAGAGTAAATAACGAATTAGTAGCCATATTCGGAAACTTTGTCAATCGTGCGGTGGTGCTTACACACAAGTATTTTGATGGGCATTTGCCTGCGGCCGCCTTGCAAGGAGAAGATGAAGCCGTTATCAAAGAATTAGCTGCTTTTCCTGCTAAAATCTCAGAGAGCATAGAGAAATATAGATTCAGAGAGGCTCTAGCCCACTTGATGGATTTGGCTCGGTTAGGCAATAAGTATCTAGCAGATACAGAGCCTTGGAAACTCATCAAAACGGATGAAAAGCGTACTGCTACCATTCTGAATGTAGCCCTTCAGATTGCGGCCAACCTTTCTATTCTTTGTGAGCCATTCTTGCCAAGAACATCAGAGAAACTAGCCACCATGCTCAACATGGACGGTGAAAAATGGGATGAAGCAGGATCTGCCAGCATCCTTTTGGCTGGACAAAACATCGAAAAGCCAACCTTATTGTTTGAAAAAATAGAAGACAAATTAGTAGAAGAACAAGTGGAAAAATTAAAAGCAGCAGAAGCCAACAAGCCGGCGGTAGTAGAAGACGTAGAAGTAGCCCCACAAAAAGCTGAAGTGACCTTTGACGACTTTATGAAAATGGATATCCGTACAGGAACCATTTTGGAGGCAGAAACTGTACCAAAATCGAACAAACTCTTGAAGTTTAAAGTAGATACTGGCGTAGATAAACGTACGATTTTGAGTGGAATCGCCAAACATTACTCTCCTGAAGAGATGATTGGCAAGCAAGTGACCGTACTGCTTAATCTAGCTCCAAGAGCCATTATGGGGATCGAATCTCAGGGCATGATCCTGATGGCGGAAGATCACGACGGCAAGCTCCGACTGATCCAACCCAATGAGGTCACTCAGAATGGGATGGGGATAAGCTAACAATTAACTTCTCCAAAGTTCCGAACTTTAAAAGTTGCTTAACAAAAACAGCTCAGGGTTAAAACCATGAGCTGTTTTTGTTTTAGATTGGCGGTTTTAAAAATCAAACTGCACAGAAATTGAAAATATTTTTCACCACTGCCTTCAGCATAATTTTATTCTCCTCTGCTTTTTCTCAAGACAAAAGATTTGCTGAAAAACCTGACATCTGGATGGATGGATACGCGTACTTAACTTCAGGAGAGAAGAAAGAAGGAAAGATCATTTACAGTTTTAATTCGCAAAGCATTCAAATAAAAATTGGAGAAGCTATCAAGACTTACCCGGCAAAGGACATTAACAGATTTATTGTACAAAATTCTAAAGGAGAAAAATTAGAATACGTTTCTATGTTTATTGCTCATATTGTCAAAGGAGATATTGAAAGGCTTCAGTTTGGGAAGCAAGTTATTAATGAAAGCGACCAGTTTTTGCTTGTAAAACATAAGAATACAAAAGCAGCTATACTGGCTAATTTAAGTTTCGATATAGAAAATTTTTATTACGAAGATGCCGTCGTCAGTGAAAACGGTTATCATTATAGTGGTAAAAGAGAAATACTTGTTGAAAGAATATGCATATTAGACAAAAGAGCAATACCATATCCAATTCTTTACAGACCAGTTGATAAAATCCACAAATACAAGGCAAACAGTTCGGAATACAACATATCGTACAACGAAAAAACAAACCAATACTCGAGTAAAAAACCCAAGAAAATAGATAAAGAAAACCCCAAATACAAACTTATTAACAAAGACTTCCTCCAAGAACTCGACTCAAAAAATTACAAAAAACTAGAAGCTTACATTAAAAAGAATGAGGTCGATATCAAAACCATAGAAGGACTCACACTATTGATTGACTATTGGGCGGAAATCTAATATTAGAATTCTAATCGAATTTGATTCAATTACTCAATCAACCTAAATGCCTTTTTGCCTTTGTTGGTCTTTTGACCAACAAACATCTGACGTCTCGGACAACATTGAATACTTAGAGCAGAACCTGAAGCGGCTCGTTGGTGACAACACCAACGAGAGCAGTCAAAAAATAGCACTCCATTTGTCCAAAATGATTTCCATTGTGCATTAACCACAAATCCCCTATCTTTTAAAAAAGATTAGGCATGTCCCAAACTCACTTTCGAACCTGCAACCTATGCGAAGCCATGTGTGGCTTGGCTATCGAGCATGATGGCAAAGAAGTAATCTCAATTAAAGGAGACGTAGACGACGAATTTAGTCAAGGCCACATCTGTCCAAAAGCACTGGCACTCAAGGATATATACGAAGATCCCAACCGACTCAAAAAACCAGTAAAAAAAACGGCAGATGGTTGGGTCGAAATATCTTGGAAGGAGGCCATTGAAGAAGTAGCCCAGGCGCTCGCAAACACGAGAAAGCAACATGGGGCAGATGCCGTAGGTGTGTATAGTGGCAACCCAAATGTACATAACTCGGGCGCTATCTTATCCGCTCCAGAATTCATTAAAGAACTTAGAACCAAAAACCGTTTTTCGGCTACTAGCGTAGATCAGTTACCACACCAGTATATGGCGTATCTGATGTACGGTCATCAGCTCCAAATCCCTATTCCTGATATTGACCGTACAGACTTTTTGGTTATTCTTGGAGCGAACCCTATTATTTCAAATGGCAGTTTGCTGTCTGCTCCTAATATCAAAAAACGACTCAAAAACATTCAGGATAGAGGCGGAAAGATTGTGAATATCGATCCGCGATTTACAGAGACTTCTGCCAAGTCAGATCAGCATTTGTTCATAAGACCTGGTAGCGACGTTTTCATGTTGCTGAGCATGCTTCATATTCTTATTGAAGAAAATCTGGTAAACCTAGCACGATTTGAGAATCATCTGAATGGCTACGAAGACCTTCATCAATTGGTCAAAGACTACTCACCAGAAAATACAGCCGAAATTACTGGAATAGAATCAGATGTACTCACAGACTTAACCAGACAATTTGCAAATACAGCAAAGGCTGTATTATACGGCAGAATGGGTGTCTGCACCCAAGAGTTTGGCGGCATGTGCATGTGGCTGGTCAATGTGCTCAATATCCTGACCGGACACTTCGACGAACCAGGTGGGTATATGTTTACCAGCCCGGCCATCGACTTAAAACCACAAATATCTAAAGGGCATATTGGTAAATGGAAAAGTAGAGTTCGCGGCCTCCCCGAAGTGGGTGGAGAACTCCCCTCCTCTGTGATGGCCGAAGAGATTTTGACGCCTGGGAAAGGACAGATCAAAGCCATGATCATAAGCTCTGGAAATCCAGTCCTTTCCACACCCAATGGTGCCCAATTGGAAAAGGCATTTGAGTCATTGGATTTTATGGTCTCCATTGATATTTACATCAATGAGACTTCCAAGTTGGCTGATATCATCTTGCCCACTGCCACGGGTTTAGAAACGGATTTGTACGACATTATATTCCATACGCTGGCGGTAAGAAATACGTCCAAATACTCTACTGCACTTTTTGACAAAGCAGAAGGGGCCAAATATGATTGGGAGGTTTTCAGAGCATTGAAAATGACTTATCTGAAATCAATGAACAAGATGTCCTTGTCGAAGCGTTTGAAAATTGGCATCGCCCATCTTTTTTCCCCAGAAAAAATGCTCAACATTTTACTCAGAAGAGGACCGTATGATTTAAGTATTAAGAAATTAAAACAACAACCTCATGGTATTGATTTGGGTGCATTGAAATCACAAATGCCTGATTCGCTTTACCACAAAGACAAAAAAATCAATCTATTGCCTAATGAAGTAAAAGAAGACCTAAAGCGCGTAAAACAGAAACTGGACACCTTCAAACCCGATGATTTTTTACTCATCGGCAGACGACAACTGAGAACTTGCAACTCCTGGCTTCACAACAGCCAACGCTTACTTAAGAATAATTCTTGCCAGCTATTTTTACATCCTAAAGACGCCGAAAAACTAGGCCTTCAAGAAAAAAACAGCATCATGGTTTCGTCAAGAGTAGGACAGGTAGTTGTTCCGTTTGAAACGACGGAGGAAATTATGCAGGGGGTAGTCAGTTTGCCGCACGGCTGGGGTCATAAAGGGAAAATCAAACTTGATGTAGCATCAACCTCACCTGGCACCAACATCAATGAGCTTACAGATGAAAATTTTGTAGATCTGCTCACAGGAAATGCTGCAGTGAATGGGGTAGCGGTGAAGTTGGAGGCTCATAAAAATTAGCCCCTCAGATTTCTCGTTACTTTCTTCTACTCTTACCTGACCTTTTACCAGAGAATGGTTTTTTCTTTCCAAAGGTTTTACCCTTACCATCTTCTTTGTGTGCAAACTGCTTTTTCTCAGGTTTACTGTAAAGTAATCTTTCGATCAAATCTTCCCTCCCCTTGCTTTGTAGTTTGTCTTTGATTCGATTGCGATACTCGCTCTTATGCCAGAAAAAGAACATGTGCTGATTACGCTTTTCTTTTTCCGACTTGGGTGTGAACAACTTCTGCATCGTATAGGGATGATAGCCAGAATAATAGATCACAGTAGCAACTGTCATCGGTGTCGGTGTAAAATCCTGTACTTGCTCCAACCTAAAGCCCATATCTTTAGTCTCAGCGGCTAAATTCGCCATATCTTCTTCTTTGCAACCTGGGTGACTAGATATGAAATAAGGGATCAACTGTTGATTGAGCTGATGCTTTTCGTTGATCTTGTCGTATTTCTTTTTGAACTCGTGAAAATGCTTAAAGGATGGCTTTCGCATGATCTTCAAAGTATCATCGGCTGTGTGTTCGGGTGCTACCTTCAATCTACCGGATACATGACGTGTAATCAGTTGCTCCATATACTCGTCGATACTGTCGTTGGCGTCCTTGTTATAACTTTTGGTAAGCAAGTCATATCGAATGCCGCTACCAACAAATGCTTTTTTCACGCTAGGGTGCTTATCTACCTTTCGGTAAAGCTCGGTCATCTGGCTATGATCAGTATCTAGGTTACTGCAGATCACCGGATGGATACATGATGGACTCACGCATCGATCACAAATTTCCTGCACCTTCCCTTTCAGACCGTACATATTGGCTGAGGGTCCGCCGAGATCTGAAATATATCCTTTGAAATCAGGCATTTTCGTTACCTGATCCACCTCCTTCATGATTGATTCCTGGCTCCTACTAGCTATGAACTTCCCTTGATGTGCTGAGATGGTACAAAAGCTACAGCCTCCAAAACACCCCCTATGCATATTGATCGAAAACTTGATCATTTCGTAAGCAGGAATAGGCCCACGTTTATTGTATTTGGGATGAGGAAGCCTCGTATATGGCAAGTCAAAAGATTGGTCAATCTCCTGCTCTGTCATGGTGTAATAAGGCGGATTGATCACTACCTGATAATCAGCAGCAGCTTGAATGATCCGATCCGCTTGAAGTCGATTGGACTCTTGCTCCACAAACTTGAAATTGGAAGCGTAGGACTTCTTGTCCCGCAAGCACTTTTCATGGGTATTGAGTACAATATCCTTCCAATCTTTATGCTTAGGCACTTCTTCGTTACGAGGTGCTTTGTAGCTAGTCTGTGGAATATTGGTCAGTTGATGGAATGGCACTCCTTTTCCCAACAAACTCATGATTTCTCTAAGCGGTTGCTCACCCATTCCATAAACCAACAAGTCCGCTCCACTATCCACCAAAATAGATGGCATCAATTTGTCCGACCAATAGTCGTAATGAGTCACTCTACGCAAACTGGCTTCTACCCCTCCGATCACTACCGGAACATCAGGGTAAATTTCTTTTAGAATTTTAGTGTAAGTGATGGTAGCATAATCTGGTCTAAAACCGGCATCTCCACCTGGCGTATAGGCATCGTTGGAGCGCTTTCTTTTGTTGGCTGTATAGTGATTGACCATAGAATCCATACATCCTGAAGTCACACCAAAAAACAACTTGGGTTTGCCAAACTTCTTAAAATCACGGAGATCATCTTGCCAGTTGGGTTGAGGAATAATGCCTACTCTATAACCGGCAGATTCTATAATTCTACCTATGACAGCACCTCCAAAGGCAGGGTGATCCACATAGGCATCTCCAGATATGATCACCACATCCAATTCATCCCATCCATGCGCTTCCAACTCCTTCTTAGTGATTGGAAGCCAATCCTTTAATTCATGCCTCACTGCCATATGGCAAAGCTAGCGAAAAAGATATGAAAGTAGGATTGTTGCTGGGTGTCGCTACCGTCACTCACGCTCGTGTCCTCACGAGACCTTCTTCATTTAGGTTCGTGAGACACGAATCACGACTCGCATAATTCCCTATGAAATTGCTTTTGATATACAATTAAATGGAATTTAAAATTGACCCGATTACATTTGCCGCTTACAAGCTATTATCATGGAAAATCACCGAACAGAAATCACGAACGACATTACCCAAAGTATCCGTAATTTCCTTGACGGTAAAAAATATAGCAAAATCGCTGTCATCTGCGATGAAAATACTGAAGTGCATTGTTTGCCTTTGGTTTTGGATGCACTTCCTGAGCACTACCTACTCAAAATTGACAGTGGAGAAGAAAACAAACATCTGGGTACTTGTGAAAAGCTTTGGATGGCACTTACTGAAGCTGGATTCGATCGAAAAGGGCTAATCATCAACCTGGGAGGCGGAGTCATCGGTGACATGGGCGGCTTTGTGGCTAGCACTTACAAGCGCGGGATGGACTTTTTAAACATTCCAACGACTTTACTATCTCAAGTAGATGCCAGCGTGGGTGGAAAACTAGGCGTAGATTTTCATGGATTCAAAAATCACATTGGACTCTTCGCCGAACCTCAAAATGTTTTGATTGACACTTGTTTCTACGCTACACTTCCCGATAGAGAACTTCGTTCTGGGTTTGCTGAAGTAATCAAACATGGATTGATCTACGACAAAGCTTATTGGATGAAAGTGAAGACGATAGATTTAGAAAATGCCAATTGGTCGGAGTTAGTGGATCGATCGATCGAAATCAAAAAAGAGGTGGTAAAAGCTGACCCTTTCGAATCTGGATTGAGGAAGATTCTAAATTTTGGACATACTTTGGGGCATGCCGTGGAGTCTTATTTTCTAGATAAGGCCGATCAACGTTTATTGCATGGTGAAGCTATAGCTGTAGGCATGATTTGCGAAGCTTATTTGTCTCAGAAATTCACCGGACTGACTTCCGAGGAGCTAGATGAAATTACGGCTTACTTGATCAAGATTTATAACCCAGTAAGTATTGACAAGTCACTCTTTGATGAAATCATTGGACTTACTCTTCAAGATAAGAAAAATGAAGGAGGAGTTGTTCAGTTTAGTCTATTGAGTTCGATTGGAGAAAGTAAAGTGAATGTGCCCATATCTGCACCAGATATGCTGGACAGTTTATTCTATTTTAATAAGCAAGTAGGGTAAAATAAAATTTCAAAAGGCATAAAAAAGGTTCGTGACATCACGAACCAAACCTGTTAATTCAATTTAGCGTCGACCTCTCGCCTCTTAGACGAAAAGGTCTGCTTTGGAATCTTCCGCAACGATCAACTCATCTACTTTTTTATTTTCAACTTTGTCGTTTTTGAAATAGAGATAAGTAGCCAACCCAACAGTTGCTCCAGCAGTTGCCCCCGCAACCAGTTTGCTCAAAATTCCTTTTCTTTTTTTGTTTGCTTTTTGCTTCATCATCGTATTCTCTGACCTATTGTAATAACAACTCTAAGGATCTAATCCCTCAAGTTTTTGCTTCATTTATTTCAACGGATAAACCGAATAATAGATTTACAAAATTGAAGATGAACGATTGTTTTGTTTAAGTCTTTGGTTTAGGGGAAGTATCAATTGTTCATCCTCAATTAAGTATGAGCAAGTACGCCTATATTCAAATTAAAATCCTGTCTAATCGCTTCAAATTCCTGCCTAGGCCTTAATATTGCAACTTCAAAAAATTGCAATCAAGAACATGAGTGGATCAATCAAATTAAGCAAGCCTACAACAACATTATCCCTCGATGTTCCATTGACCTCTTCGAAAAGTGAGAGCAATCGGGCCTTACTTTTGAATGAGTTGGGTGGCGGTAATTCAGAACTTAAAAACCTTTCAACGGCACGTGATACAGTCACTATGACCAAACTGATGGCATCAGATGAATACTCTCTAGACGTATTGGATGCTGGAACGGTGATGCGATTTACTACCGCTTTTCTGGCCATAGGAAAAAAGGAAAGAAGAATCACAGGTACACCTCGAATGTGCCAGCGTCCCATTGGTTTGCTCGTAGATGCACTCAATGAGCTAGGTGCTGAAATCGCGTATGAAAAAGAAGAAGGCTATCCCCCACTATTATTCAAGCCCTTCACCAATCAAAAAACCAACCAATTAACGATTCCGGGAAATATCAGCAGTCAGTATATTTCTGCTTTACTGATGATAGCACCTACCCTTCCTGAAGGTTTGACTATCACGCTCGAAGGTGAAATTTATAGCCGACCTTATATAGAAATGACTTTGAACTTGATGAAACACTTTGGAGTTTCAGGTGAGTTCAACAACAACCAAATAAGTGTTGAACATCAATCCTACCAATCTAATAGTTATACTATTGAATCAGATTGGTCTGGGGCGAGCTATTGGTACAGTTTGTTCGCATTGGCTGATGAAGCTCAAATCACTTTAAAGGGTTTAAGGTCAAAGTCAAACCAGGGAGATCATGCCATTGCTTCTATTATGGAAGGATTGGGTGTGAAATCTACTTTTGATGGAGAAATTGTCACGCTCAGCAAAACTGATGTTCAAGAAAAATTAGTCATCGACTTCAAATCGTGCCCAGATCTGGCACAAACGGTAATGGCCGCTGCCGCTGCCTTAGGAGTAGATTTAGAAATGACTGGACTGGAAAGTCTTAGAATCAAAGAATCTGATCGTACGGCTGCAATGGCAACTGAATTAGCTAAAATAGGCGCCAAGCTCAAAGAGCACGACAATGGACTGTGGATCCTTACATCTCCAAAGAAATTGGAAGTAACGGAGGTGATTGAATTCGACACCTACGACGACCATCGAATGGCCATGGCTTTGGCTCCATTAGCCATGAAGTTTGATTGCATCATTCACGAACCAGAAGTTGTTGTAAAATCCTATCCTGAATATTGGGATCATTTGGAGAAGGCGGGAGTGGTTATTCAATAGCCATCTAAAACCGCACAGAAACAGCATACCCCACCCAAGCAGATAGATGTACACCATTGTCTGTGGTGGATTCATAAAACCCATCACGATCTAAGTCACCATACCTATCGGTAACTGAATCATAAACTTTGGTTAGGTATAGATTCAATGTGGGGCCAGCATTGATGGATAGGTGTTTGCCTATTTGGTATCCAAGATTAAGGTTTAATCGATTAAGAAGATTTAAATCATCTTCTTCTATTTCTCTGTTTGGATTTTGAATGCTGTGAGCCACCAATTCTACATTTCCATACCACTTTTTCTTCAGGTTGAATTGTGTCCCAAAGCCAAGTCCATAATGCCATAAGTTATCCTTGGATGGATCAATACCGGCAGACAATACACTATAAAACCTGTGTATTCCAGACCTGAAATAGGCATGATAGGGCATGAACTCATTGTGTTCTATAGCGAATTGATGCAAACCACTTTTTACAAAATTGATCAGCCCGATGGGCACACCACTTACCACTGTATCGGCCATATTCAAGACACCAAATTGTACACCCTTCAGCTCTTTAGCCATATTTAAAAAGCCTGCTATTTGAACGCCCTCTACCTTGTTAGTCAAATTCACAAAGCCCGCAGTTTGAACACCTTTTGTCGATTTGGACATATTCACAAAACCTGCACCTTGAAAGCCATTCATGTCTTGAGTCGCCAAGTTTACAAATCCTGCTGCTTGCACGCCATCGACTTTTTTTGAAAGATTGACAAATCCGGCTGCTTGTACTCCTTTGACATCGTCAGTAACTACATTTAAAAACCCTGCTGCCTGCACACCATTGGTATACCCTTTAGTGGTATTGAGAAAGCCAGCCAGTTGGACGCCATGCGACTCACCACCGACTGCATTACCAAACCCACCAATCTGCACACCTGACATCTCTCTTCGGTCAATATTGTAAAAACCGCCCAGTTCTACTCCTTTCACACCATAAGCATATCCAGCCAATAAATTGATAGATAGGCTATTCCTGACCTGACCGCTCAATTTCCCATTCGTCCCTACCATCGGAACTAAAGAAAATTGGAAGAATCGATCTTCTTCCAAGGTCACATTTTTGGCGTTTTTTCTGGATTCATCGGGCGTGAAGAATTTTACCAGCTTTTTTGTCTCTATTTCAAACCGATCAGAAAGACGAACCTTTTCTTTTTTGATTGGTTTCAATGAAACTGACATTTCTGACACGTTCCTTACCTGAATAATGGTATCCTGATAATTTTCTCTGCTTATCGCAAAGGTTAGATAGTCAGTTTTTGCTCGCACCGTGATATCAAAGCCTCCACTGTTATCTGTAAGCGTAGCATCCAATTTGCTCACCTCATAAACGGTGGCATCTTTAATCACTTCACCTGTCTCAGCGTCCTTTACTGATCCGGAGAGCTTAATGGAGTGCTTTTTTTTTTCGTCCTTCTTTTTGGGAAGTATGATGGCGTAACTTCCTCTGAACTTAAGATCAAAATCTGATCCTAGTAAAATTTCTAAAACCTTTGCCAGCGGTTCTTCCTTAAAAGACTCATTGACAATTTTATCCTTTGGAATTTGGTCAGGATTGTAGGCTAATTTGACATCCTCCAACGCATTAATTTTTTCTAACGCTTGCTCTAATGTTACATCCTCAAAGGTAATGGTAATGCGCTGCTGAGAAAGCTCTTGGCCAAGCAAGGAATACCCCCCGCAGAAAAGGAGCATAATTAAAATAATTTTACTGCGGACAGCCATAGCCAGCTAATAAGTAGGAATCTCCTTGATTCGACCAAACCAAATTCAAGGTCTCTCCTATAATTTCTAAAACATGCTCGATTTCTTCGTCTTCAAAGTCAACATTGATCTTACAGTTTGCGATCTCGGGATTTGACAGCTTTACTTTTACTCCATAAACTTTTTGTATGGCATCAACGGCTTCTGAAACTGTCGCTCCTTTGAATGCGAGGGTTTTGGTTCGCCAATAGTTATGCATACCGGTATTGGCTGTTTCGATCTTCACAAGCAATTCAGTACTTCTATAATATACCCCTCGATAGCCAGCAGTAAGTATCTCTTCTTTTCCACCAACACTCATGCGGACTTTTCCGCTATCCACACTAACTACCACACTATCCTTGTTGGTATTATTGACATTAAATTTCGTGCCTAACACCTGCACTTCCACTTCGTCTGTCTCTATTAGAAAGGGCTGTCCAGGGTTATGGGCAACTTCAAAATACGCTTCACCTTTCAGCTGAACTTTCCGATTACTCCCTTTGAATTTATCAGGGTAAATCAACTGACTGCCTTCATTCAATGAAATTTTAGAACCATCCTCTAGTTCTATCGCTTGCTGCTCATTTTGGACTATTAGTTCAAGTGTTTCTACTCGATTTGACACATAAGTGAACCAGCCAGCCCCTAGAATCAATATGATCGATGCAGCAATTTTCAACCAGGTAAAACCAGAGGTCTTACGCGCATGATTTACCTGTTGAAATTTCTTCCAAGCCAAAGACGCATCATAATTCTCAACGCCCTTTCCAATACTAGTAATGGCTTTAATATCCAATAGCACCATCCGAACCCGTTCAAATTCTTCTAGATTTTGCTCAGACTCAGCCTTCCATGACAATACGATGCCTTGTTCATCAGGACTCACCTCATTCAAAAAATATCTGAACAGAAGTTCCTCTGAAACGCTATGTCTGTTTTTCTCACTCATTTTCTCCTAGAATGTGGACAACTATCTCTCATTTTACCCCCACAAGTTTTTTTGAAGCACCGAAATCATCCAAAATATGAAACTTGGCAAGTGCCTACTCAATGCCGATCTCATCACTTTTAATGCCCTTCCCATTTGATTTTCGACAGTCTTGATGGATAGTCCCAATTCCTCTGCAATTTCCTTATATTTCTTGTCCTCGAAACGGCTCATTTCAAAGATTTGCCTACACTTTTCAGGTAATTGGGCTAATCCCTCATCTATCTCCTTTTGCAATTCATCCAGCTCCAAAAAGTCAGTTTCAAAGCCTTCTGGTTTCCTCTGTTCTTGCTCTTCGTACCTTCGTTCTATCTTTTTATGCTTGATGTAGTTCAGGCAAGCATTTCTTACCGCACCATAGAGATAAGACTTCACTGCGGTTCGGATTTCTATCTGATCAGATTTGGACCATACGTTTGTGAAAGTATCTTGCACTATCTCCTCAGCTATTTCATGACTTTCTACATACTGAAATGCGAAAGCTGAGAGTTGTTGATAGTAGGTCTTAAACACCTTTTCAAAAGTGTTTTTGTTTGATAGATCGGTGATGTTTTTGGTGATTTCCAAATCAGTTTTCAACAACTCGACGAAAGTATCAAGATTTACTAATAATTGCAGCGATAATCGCCACTTTTAGGGTCGTTCAGCTTCATAATTGCAATAATCCATTCTTTTCGTATATTTTTTTTTGGCGAATTGCATGATTTCAGTAGCTTAGTTTGAACTGATTGGTCAGATGCAATCACATTTTGGACAAAACAAATATTCCACTTATCTAAATCCTGTATGAATTTACCTCATTCAAAATCAAGATATCTACTTCTATTTACGCTAGCTTTTATGCTTGTGGGGTCGATGTGTCTTGCTCAAAACAGAAATGAGAGAGATAGGGAAAGAATCAACACTTTGCTTTCAAATGCTAAAACCAGTCTGAATCGTTCAAATCTTGGTACATCACTCAATCAAGCGCAAGCAGCATTAGATCTGGCAGAAAAAAATGAAGATGTACAGAAGACCTGGGAGGCAAAAAATCTGATTGGAGAGGTCTATTTAACACAAAATGACTTTCAGAAAGCTATTCACATATTTCTTGAAATGAGTATGCAAGCCGAAAAAGTCAACAATTATAGTGTGTCAGCAAATGGGTACTTATCTCTTGCAAACATCTATTCCCACATGGGTGCTTTTACCAAGGCTAATGAAACCTATGCCATAGCCTACGATCAGTTCAATAAAATTGACTACGAACTGGGCATGATCGAGGTAAAGGCGGCGGCCAGCCTGAATCATCTTACCGCCAACAACCTTAAAAATGCCTTAGCCTCCTACAAGACGTTATTGGCCTTAGCTGAAAAAGACAATTTGGCCTATTTTAAATTGATCGCACATGACGGGCTATTGGAGGTGTATCAAAAAACTGAGGACAACCAAAAAGGTATTGCTACTGGCAAAGCCTATCTATCCTTGATTGAAACAGAAGGCGGCAGTGAGCAGATGGCAGCCAATGCTCACAATAGAATGGCGGCACTTTATCTCAACACTGGAGAAAACAACAAAGCAATAGAATCATTACAACAGGCAGAATCCATTGGCCAAACCGGCCAGGCAGGGAATAAAATATTGGCTCACACTTATGAATTGTTTTCAAAAGCTTACGACGCACTTGGAAACAAAGCAGAATCCAATCGATACCAAAACCAATTCAATTCGTTGGACAGAAGATTGCCTGCAGAAACCAGCTATCATCCGGACGACCTTGAGGAGGCCGAAACACTAGCCAGAGAATTAGAAAAAACTTCGAGAGCCATTATTACAGAAGAGCAGCTGGCAAAAGAGGCTGATGAGAAAAATAAACGCGAAGAAATTTTAAAAGATGAAATAGCCAGACTGAAAAGTTTGGAACATGAAGCGCTTGTAGGCAATAGAGAACTCGGACATACAGCCTTGGAGGCCGAATACATTCACCAAGATCTAATGGTAGCACAGCATGAGTTCGAAAGCACAGAACGACAGGCTGAAATCCTGAGATACAAAGAAAGTCTGGTTAGACATCAGCTGGAGTTAAAAGTAGCGGAGGAAGAAAAACTCATTCTTCAGCAACAAGCTGAAATCAGTGAAAAGAGACAACAGATTTATTTAATCATCGGCGGAGCCTTTCTTCTTATTGCTATTATTCTAGGTGTTGAGTATGTTAGAATTCGAAAACTCAACAAGCTGTTGAAATCACAACAAGACACCATTCATCAAAGAAATGTCGAATTGGAAATAAGCAACTCTACCATTATGGAGAAAAATGCCAAACTCCATAAAGCGCATGAGGAATTGAAAAGAACGCAGGCTAACTTGATACAAGCAGAGAAAATGTCTGCCTTAGGGATGCTGACAGCAGGTATTGCACACGAAGTGAATAATCCGATCAGCTTTGTGTCCAATGGCCTTCAAATATTAGATGAGAACATTTCTGAGACCTTTGATACACTAAGTACTTTTGAGCAAATCATACAGTTGAATGATATTGACGAAATCAAGAGTAATTACAATATTCACAAATCAGAAAACCAAAGTGTATCTGTGCTAAAAAAGGATACCGCTGATCTGCTGGAAGATGTAAAATTTGGCGCTACTCGAATTACTGAAATTGTAGATGGACTTAGAATTTTTTCAAGAAAAGACGAAAAGAAATTTAAAAAAGCGCAACTCAGCGACATTATCGAATCGGCCCTACTTATTTCTAAGTCGAAGTATAAAGGCCGCGTTCAGATCATCAAAGAGTACGGAAACAATATCCCCTCGATCGACTGCTATCCTGGGCAGCTCAATCAAATTTTCATCAATCTTATTGGCAACGCTTCGGATGCGATTGAAGGAGAAGGTTGGATCAAAATCATGCTTCAAAATATCGATAATAAATATGTTCGAGCTATTGTTCAAGACAGTGGCAGCGGCATGACAGAAGATGTGAAGAAGAAAATTTTCGAACCCCTCTATACCACCAAAGAATCAGGCAAAGGTACTGGCCTTGGACTGTCCATCACTACTGATATTATAAAAACTCACAGAGGTCATATCGATGTCAGAAGTAAGGTTGGAGTAGGAACAGCGTTCATCCTTACCCTACAAGTGGACTTGATGAAAGGCAAGAATCAAGAAACAGATAGTTAATTCCAGTGATCTTAATCATGTCTCGTCAAGGACAGTGAATTAGGCAGATCGGTCAATTCTCATTAGATTTGCCGATTGGCCTACGGGAAAATTTTTCCTTGGTTGCCATTTTGGCAAGTTTATTGACCTAACCAGAGAAAAATTAAGCAGCTATGATAAGATATAAGTTTTCTAAAAAGCAGGATCAGGAGTTTACCGCAACGCTTCGAAGCAGAGTCAACAACTATTTTCAGGAAAACAACCTAAATCGTGATGCTAATTCCACGATGGTGATCAAATCCATCTGTCTTTTCACATGGTATCTCACACCTTATTTTATTATCATATTTTCTGGAATTACCAGCCTTCCCATATTGATGAGTCTTTGGGTAGTAATGGGATTGGGGAAAGCATTCATAGGTACTGCAGTCATGCACGATTCTTTGCATGGCTCCTATTCCAATAGTAAAAAAGTAAACTTCTGGATGGGCCTATCTGCCATGATCATTGGCGTGGATTCTCTGATTTGGAAAATCCAGCATAACGTCATCCATCATACCTATACCAACATCGAACACACGGATGAAGACATTCTTCCTCGCTTCGTCTTCCGTTTTTCAAACAACCAACCCAAAATGTGGTTCCATAGGTTCCAACACATCTACGCACCAATTTTTTACTGTGTACCTCTTTTAGAGTGGTTGACTACCAAAGATTTTTTAAAGGCATTTGATTATAAAAAAATGCGTCTGATCAAACCAGGGGCAGAGTTTAGAAAAGAATTTGCAGCGATAGTGCTTAGGAAATTTTTCTATTACATATTCTTCGTGGCCGTTCCTATGCTAGTGGTACCAATTCCTGCTTGGATTACTTTGGTAATGATATTGGTATCGAGTGGGGTAACTGGTATCATGCTCGCCATGATTTTCCAGACTGCTCACGTAGTGCCATCTGCGGCATTTTATGAGATAGAAGGTGAAGAGGTAGACCACAGCTGGTCGGCCCATCAGCTCTTGACAACGTGCAACTATGGTATGAATGACAAAGTCTTGAGTTGGTTAGTTGGTGGGTTAAACTTCCAAGTAGAGCACCATCTCTTTCCCGACATTTGCCATGTGCATTACCCGGCCATTGCTCCTATCGTTCAGCAAACCACGAAGGAATTTGGGCTGCCGTACTATGCCGTAGATTCGTTTGGTGATGCGGTCAAAAGCCACTTCCACATGCTCAAGCAGTTAGGCAAGCAAGAAGTGTACGAAGGTCAGCCGGCGTTCTTTGTGGCGAAGGCTTGAGGAATTAAACTTATTGCATGCATTCCATCCATTCCTTGATTTGATGTGTCTTCTCTTCAGAATCAAAAATCTAGATTTTAATGAAGACGACCCTACTTTTTCTAATACTATGTATCTCAATTCTCTCCTGCTCTGAGGATGAAAAGGAATGCATAGAAAAGATTGACCCTGCCTGTGGGTGCACTCAGGAGTATGAACCCGTTTGCGGCTGTAATGGAAAAACCTATGGCAATGCATGCATGGCTGCCTGTGCCAACATCATTGACTATGAGGAAGGGGAATGTTTAAACTAATTCATAGGTCAGGGTTTAAACCCTGACCTATGAATATTATAATGTCTTCAACACCTCTTCCAGCTGCCCTAGATCGGCATTCATTTCGATGGCTACTTTCTTGCGATCGATGTAGTCTTGCAGTCTTTGTGGAATTTCTACTTTCTCCTTGATGATAGGCTCTACCACGTCCAAGAATTTCGCTGGATGGGCTGTTTCTAAAAATACACCTACGGCATCATTGTCTTTCAAATAAGCCTTCAATCCCAAATAGCCTACTGCGCCATGCGGATCTAACAAGTATCCAGTATCGGCATACACCTTTTTGATGGTCTCGCTGGTTTCCTCATCTGAGTAAGTATAACCTTTCAACTCCTTTCTAAACGATTCGAGGTCGGCACCAAACAAATCATTCATTCTATAGAAGTTGCTCGGGTTGCCCACGTCCATGGCATTGGAAATGGTTTCGACTGATCGTCTCGGCTCAAAATTGCCGGATCTCAGGTAGGCCGGTACAATGTCGTTGGCATTAGCCGAAGCGATATACTGCTTGATCGGCAAGCCCATTTTCTTGGCCAGCAGACCAGCGGTCAAGTTGCCATAGTTGCCACTTGGTACAGAGATCGCCAAATCCTTTTCTTCGCCCAACATGGCATAGGTCCAGAAGTAATAAAAAGACTGAGGAATCAGACGCGCCATATTGATAGAGTTGGCTGAAGTCAGGTTATACTTGGCCTTCATCTCCAGATTCAAGAACGAATCTTTGACCAACTTCTGACAATCGTCGAACGTGCCGTCCACTTCGCACGCGGTGATGTTTTCTCCAAGTGTAGTCAATTGCTGCTCCTGAATTTTGCTGATTTTCCCTTTCGGGTAAAGGATCACCACGTTGATGTTTTTCATCCCTAAGAAACCGCTAGCTACCGCACTACCGGTATCGCCCGAAGTAGCCACCAGAATGGTAGCTTTCTTGTCGCTTTGGCGAGAGAAGTAGCTCAGACATCGGGCCAAAAACCTCGCTCCCACATCCTTAAATGCGCAAGTAGGGCCATGATACAGCTCCAGCGAATAAACACCTTCTTCCACTTCTACCAAAGGCAAATCAAAAGCCAAGGTCCCCGCCACTATTTCCTTCAACTCCTTTTCAGGAATCTCATCTTCGATGAAACATTTCGCCACTTCATAGGCAATGTCATGCAATGGCATGTCATGAATATTCTTAAAAAAATCAGCAGGCAACTGCTTTATTTCCTTTGGCATATACAAGCCATTGTCATCGGGCAAACCTTGAAAAATGGCTTTTTCGAAACTTACTTCTGGGACTTGCTTATTGGTGCTATAATATTTCATTGTGTTCTTTCTATGCAATTCTATGCTAGAATTGGATTACATTTTTTCTCCTTTAAACATCAAGATAGATTCTACAGATTCTTCTTTTAGATGCTTAAACTTCAGACGAGTATCGTCTTTCATAAATTCTTTCAATTTGTCTTCCGACTCAAAACTGACAATATGGATTTCGTATGGCTTTCTTTCTTCACCATCGACATAAGCCGCTGACTCTGGTCGCAGTCTTTGCACCAGTTTGCCAGAATACTTTTCCATCAATGGAATAGCATGATTTTCAAATTCTTGAAAAATCGCTTCCTTTCCAGGTTTGATATAGATCAGTTGAGTGATGTACAACATGGCCTTAGATGGCTCTTACGCCTTCTTTCCCTATTTTCGACATATATGAATACGCCAATATGCCTACTTCATCATATTTGGCTTGCATCAATGCTTTAATTTCCAAAGCCGTACTTTCCCCCTTACTAAACGCAAAAATAGAGGGGCCTGATCCAGCAATACTACATCCCAGTGCTCCGGCATCTAGTACGGCCTCTTTCACCTCGTCGTAAAGCGGAATCAATATTTTCCTTACAGGCTCCACTATTTTATCTACCATGGAACGACCGATGAGATCGTAGTCCGACTCGTACAGTCCTGACACCAAACCGCCAACATTGCCCCATTGCTCTACGGCAATCGAAAGATCCACTTGTTTTTTTAAGATCTTTTTAGCATCGGTGGTTTTGATTTCCACTTGTGGGTGAATCACCGTCACGTACAAAACTTCTGGCACGGGCAATTGCAAAATATCCAACGGCTCGTAGCTACGCACTAAGGTAAACCCTCCTAGCAAGTTGGGCGCTACATTGTCTGCGTGTGCTTTTTTCGATACGACCTTCTCGCCTTCCATAGCAAACTCCACGAGCTGCATAGGAGTAAATGGCCTACCCAATAATTCATTGACAGCAAAAACGCCACCTGCCGAACTGGATGCGCTAGTGCCCATGCCGCTACCAGGATTGATTGTTTTCTTTATCGTGAATGAAAAACCCTGCTTGCTCCCTGCCGCATTTAGCAGTGCCTGAGCAGCTACCGTTGCCGTATTTACAGTAGGATCTTTGGGTAGGTCAAACCCTATGATTTCGTCAATCACCAGTTGACCATCGTCTCTTTTGGAGACTTCCATTTCTTCACCAATCCCAGCCAGGGCAAAACCCAATACGTCGTAGCCGCAACCTACATTGGCGACTGTTGAGGGAGAGAATATTTTAATTTTGTCAGGCATAATTTAGCTATTTGCAATTCGCATGATATCAGCAAATATACCCATCGCAGTCACTGCTGCACCAGCACCAGCTCCTTTTATCACTAGTGGATTGTCGTCGTACCTGTGGGTATTAAACAACACGATATTGTCACTTCCTTCCAAATTATAGAATGGGTGCGATTTTCCAATTTCTTTTAATCCTACAGAGGCTTTGCCGTTGTCATAAGAAGCGACCACTTTCAAGCGAGCATTGTTAGCCTCGGCCTGCTCTACCAAAGATTGGAAATGGGCATCATGCTCTTCCAACTTGGCGTAAAAGTCATTGTTATTATCCGTCTTCATACAAGCTTCAGGTATAAACGATTCGCTCACGATGTCATCCAATTCGATTTCTACACCACATTCTCTGATCAAAATCAAAATCTTCCGCATTACATCTACACCACTCAAATCGATCTTTGGATCTGGCTCAGTGTATCCTTCCTCACCGGCTTGCTTCACGATATCCGCAAACTTCACTCCCGGCTTGAAATTATTAAAAATGAAGTTTAGGCTGCCAGAAAGTACAGCCTCAATTTTCTTTACCTTATCACCACTCTTAATCAAGTCTTGTAGCGTAGTGATGACTGGCAAACCTGCGCCTACATTCGTCTCGTAGTAGAATTTAGACTTGTACTCACGCGCTGTGTTTTTCAGTTCTTGATAGTTTTCGTAAGAAGATGCACAAGCGATCTTATTAGGAGTGACTACCGAAATATTCTTATTCAAAATGCCGTTGTACAGACCAGCAATCTCTGCGCTGGCTGTGTTGTCCACGAATACGCTATTACGCAAGTTCATGTCCTGAATTGCTTGAATGAAGGCGTCGTTCGACATTTTCAAATCGCTACCTAATAGCAAATCTTTCCACTTGGACAGATCAATACCGTCTTCATCGAAGAACATTTTCTTACTATTGGCCAAGCCAACTATACGCAAGTCGACGTGCTCGTTTTCACTCAAATATTCTTGTTGCTTAGCGATCTGCTGAATCAAAGTACCTCCCACATTTCCTATTCCGACTAGAAACAAGTTGATTCTTTTCTTCTCAGAAAGGAAGAAGCTTTCGTGTAATACGTTTAGCGATTTTTTGAGGTGACGCTCCTGGATCACTACCGTGATGTTTCTTTCAGACGAGCCCTGCGCAATGGCTTTGATGTTTACCCCATTTTCGCCAAGAGCGGCAAACATCTGCCCACTGATTCCCACGTGATCACGCATCTTGTCGCCTACTAAGGCCACGATGGCTAGGTTTTCTTCTACCTCTAGCGGATTGACTTTATTCAAGCTCAGTTCAAACTGAAACTCTTCTGCTATGGCAGCTCTACTCGCCTCCACGTCGTTGCCATCCACACCCACGCAGATCGAATGCTCAGACGAGGCCTGCGTAATGATGATCACATTCACTTTGGCTTCCGACAGAGCTTTGAACAGTCTGAAAGAGAATTTCGGAATACCGATCATGCCACTACCCGACAAGTTGAGCAGTGCGATATTTTTTACACTTGATAAACCTTTTACGAACTGCTTTGATCCGTTGGAGTCGGCGCTAATGGTTGTACCGGCATCCTGAGGTCTAAAAGTGTTTTTGATCTTGATTGGAATGTTTTTGTCCAATGCCGGCTGAATGGTCGGCGGATAGATCACTTTTGCTCCGAAGTGCGACAGCTCCATCGCTTCCTGATAGGAGATTTTTTCTATCGGATGTGCCGATGATACTGCTCTAGGATCGGAAGTCATCATACCGCTCACATCCGTCCAGATTTCGAAAGTATCTACTTCGAGTGCCGCCGCCAGAATGGCTGCTGTGTAGTCAGACCCGCCACGACCTAATGTGGTGTTTACATTTTCCTCATTAGAAGAAACAAATCCAGGACAAACCACCAAGTCCGCCGATGATTTGAAAAATTTCTTAATGTTTTTATTGGTTGCACTAAACTCTACAATGGCGTTGTTGAAAGTGCTATCGGTTTTGATCATGGCGCCAGTATTCCCCCAGTCGGTAGTCAAGCCTTCTGCGTTCAGGAAATCAACGATGATATTAGAAGACAATATCTCACCCATACCCAATACACGATCCAAAGATCTTGGCGAAAGCTCACCAATCAAAAAGATACCTTTCATGATATCTTCCAGGTCGTTCAATAAGATTTTGGTTTTGCTGAGTGTACCCGATTGGTTTTTGACTGGTAGCAATTCTTTGACGGTATCAAGATGCCTAGCCTCAATTTTGGCGAATAGCTCCTGATACGACTCGTCACCAGCAGCAGCCAAGTCGCTACACTCATGGAGTAGGTTGGTCACGCCACCGAAGGCAGACACTACACACACTTGCTTTTCTTCTTTTCCAGCTGATAAGATGTCCTTTACCACTCTCAAATTATCCGGGGTACCTACGGATGTACCTCCAAATTTCAACACTTTCATTATATAAGATTTTAGACGTTAGACTCAAGATATTAGGCTTGGGTCTTTATTTATTTAAGTTTTGAACTTTCGCTTACAACAAACTAAGCTAGGGTTCGATAATTATTCTAATAAGATTTCTCCCTATCGGTCGAAATGACAATACGTGATCAATGTCGCTATTCATTGGTCATTAATCACTTTTCATTATACCAAATACTGCATCAAATCCGGTTTTTCATTCAGGTATTCGAAAACGAAACTTTTGGTTTCCATTTTTTTGAATAAGTCCTGAAGGCTGTCCTTGTTTTGTAATTCTATTCCTATCAAAGCGGGTCCTTTTTCTCTGCTGTTCTTTTTCGAATACTCGAAATGAACAATATCATCACCAGGCCCAAGTACCTCCGTCAAAAACTCCCGAAGGGCACCAGCCCTTTGCGGAAATCGAATGATGAAGTAATGTTTGATGCCTTCATACAATAAAGACCGCTCTTTAATTTCTTCTGTTCGGGTAATGTCGTTGTTGCTGCCGCTGATCACGCAGACTACTTTTTTGCCTTTGATCTTGTCTGCATAAAAGTCCAAGGCCGCCAAGCTCAGTGCACCTGCCGGCTCTACTACGATGGCTTCCTGATTGTACAATTGCAGGATCATCGAGCACACCTTGCCTTCTGGTACGAGGATGATATCATCCAAACCTTCTTTGCAAATTTCTAAAGTCTTGGCTCCTACTTGCTTCACCGCTGCGCCGTCGATAAAGGTGTCGATCTTTGGCAATATGATGTTGGTGCCTTGAGCGATGGAGTCCTTCATAGCCGGTGCTCCAGTAGGCTCTACGCCAATGATTTTCGTATTCGGAGATAATGTTTTCAGTGCAGTAATGGCACCTGCAGCCAAACCACCACCACCGATTGGCACGAACAAATAATCGATCGGGCCATCTGCATCTTCTAAGATTTCTAAGGCAACGGTTCCTTGTCCTTCGATTACTTTTTCGTCATCGAATGGATGCACGAAAGTAGCCTGATGCTTGTCGCAATAATCGATCGCATGATTGTAAGCATCATCGAAAGTATCACCCACGAGAACCACCTCAACCACCTCTTTGCCAAACATACGAACTTGCCCGATCTTCTGCTTGGGCGTAACACTTGGCATAAAGATCGTGCCTTTGATTCCGAGTTTTTGACACGAGTAGGCTACACCTTGTGCGTGGTTGCCAGCGCTGGCACAGACGATGCCATTGGCTCGTTCGCTGTCGTTGAGGCTGGATATTTTATGGTAGGCTCCACGGATTTTGTAGGAGCGTACGGCTTGCAGATCTTCTCTTTTGAATGAGATATCTGCCTGATATCTTTCAGAAAAATTAAGATTTTTCATCAAGGGTGTACGCACAACTACATTGTTGAGCTTCACCTTGGCGGCTTGTATGCCTTCGTAAGAAGGTATGTTGATATCGGCGGCAGCTATTCCCATTTTATATCAGACGTCTACCTCTTCGTTTATGTCGGAAGTACAAAACTCATTGATCGCATCAGCGATTTTGCTGAAGGTCTCGTGCAAGACTTCTTTGTTTTCTTCGAGTAGCGTGATTCTAAAGCCTCTCAATTCGGATTGAAAAGAAGACAATGGCACCACACATACGCCTTTTGCGGCAAGCAAATAATACACAAATCGCTTGTCTGGTTCACCTATGCGCTCTACCCAAGATTCAGCCAAGGCTTTGACCTCAGTGTTATCTATCTGCAAGGCTTGATTGTTATTCAAGACGCCGTCTTTGAATACAATGGTATTGTAGAATGCCCCGTTCGTTTTGTTGAAAGTCACATAAGGCAGATCCTTCAAATACTGCGAAATGATTTCACTTCGTTCTGCGATTTCAGTTCTTCGCTGAGCCAGATACTCCTGATAGTTAGGGTGTTCCTGAATCAGAGGCAATGCCTTTTGTGGCAAGGTAGTAGAACACACCTCTACCATCTTAGCATTTTCTAGCGTAGCGCAATATTTGTTAAATTCTTCGTCGGCCTCACGATTGTAGAACTCCATCCAGCCACACCGGCTGCCTGGCCACGGGCAGTCTTTGGATATACCTTTCAGTGCGATACCTGGCACATCTCCCAAAACTTCCGACAAGGCTTTTGTCTTTGTGTCGTTGTAAATGATGTTGGTATAGATCTCATCGCTGGCAATGAAGAGATTGAATTCTTTTGCGATCTCTACGATCTTCATCAAATACTCCTCGGGATATACCATACCCGTTGGGTTGTCCGGATTGATGATCAGGATACCCACGATATTTGGATTGTATTTCACTTTTAGACGCAAGTCGTCTAAGTCCGGATACCAGTTGTTTTCTGGATCCAGGTTATAAGTGAGCGGTTCTTTGTTGGAATGTGCTGCCTCCAAAGCAGAGTGCGTAGAATAAGCCGGTGACGGCCCTATCACTCTCGAATAAGGATTGAGAAACTGATACAGTTTTCCAATCGCATCACCCAATCCATTGAAGAATAACACATCGTCGGCAGTGATCTGCACGCCGTTCTTTTTGTTGTTTTTCTGAGCCAGGTATTGTCTGGTCTCCAACACGCCTTTCGAATGGCAATAGCCATAGGTAGAGTTTTCATTGACCAATCCAGTCAAAATCTCCTTGATCCAGGCAGGTACGACTGCATGCTTCAATATCGGATCTCCAATATTTTCCCAATAGATCCGTTGGTCCAACGCTTGTAGGGCTTCAGCTTTCTTGACTATGTCTCTGATTTCATAGTCCAGCTGGCTCGATCCTTCATGTAGTAGTACTTGGCGCATTTTTGTCTTTTTTTACGTCATTGCGAGCTTTAGCGAAGCAATCTCATCAATTATTAAGATTGCGTCGTCGTCCCTCCTCGCAATGACGTTTTAAATTTTAGTAGTCTTTAATACTTAATAGATTTGACTTGGTCTCTTCCAATTCTTTGATATAAGCTTCTGTCTTACGCTTGGATTTGGAAATGGCTACGCGACCTGATCGTACAAACTCCAGCAAGCCTAATGGCTCTAGTTTTTGGTACAAATCGTGCGTATCTGCCATGTGACCCGTTTTCTCGATGATGATATGATCTTCTTCGATCACCAGTATTCTAGCACCATTATTTCGTACCAAAGTCTCGATTTTGTTTCCATTCAAGAAAACAGTCGTAGGCACTTTGTACAAAGCGATTTCTTGATAGTAGATTTCATTCTCTTCGTAAACGAAGGCTCCCAACACTTCAATCAGCTTTCTAAACTGCTTGCAGCAGTTATCTGCACTGTCTCTGGTAGTGGTGATCACGATCGTAAACCTACTAATCCCAGCCACCTCGGTAGTCGAGACATTAAGAGAATCGATGTTGATTTTTCTACGATTCAAGATCACGGTGAGATGGTTGAGTAAACCCGCTCTATCTTCGGTAAGTACCGATAATGTATATTGTTTTTCTGCTTCCATGATTACTATCTTTCCAATTTCACTTCAGATACAGACGCCCCTGTAGGCACCATTGGGAATACATTTCCTTCTTGCTCTACACCGACCTCCAACAAATATGGCCCGTCGTGTTCCAAGAACACATTTACCGCTACGGCAAGCTCTTTTCTATCAGTCACTTTATTACAAGGAATGCCATACCCTTTTGATATCATTTGAAAATCTGGGTTGATCATTTCCGTGTGGGCGTATCTTTTGTCAAAAAACATTTCTTGCCATTGACGAACCATTCCCAAAAACTGATTATTCAAAATCAATATTTTGACACCAATGTTACTTTGGAATATGGTACCCAATTCCTGAATGGTCATCTGAAAACCTCCATCCCCAATAACAGCTATGACCTCCTTTTCAGGGCGAGCCACTTTGGCTCCCATCGCCGCCGGCAACGAGAATCCCATCGTGCCTAATCCACCAGAAGTAACGTTGCATCTGGTATCATCAAAGGCATAATATCGACTCGCAATCATCTGATGTTGCCCCACATCTGTTACGATAATGGCTTTACCTTTCGTCTGATCGGATATCAATTTGATAACTTCAGCCATTTTGATTTCTTCCTTTTCAGAATGAAGATCAAGCTTCTTTACTTTTTCAAACTCTTTGGCATCACAATCGCGAAACTCCTGAAGCCATGCCTCATGCTTATTGGCAGTTGTTTCTTTTCCGAGCTGAATCAAAGCAGCTTTAGCATCGCTTACAATGGCTACATCAGTCTTTACATTTTTGTCAACTTCGGCAGGGTCGATCTCGATGTGAACGATCTTGGCTTGCTTGGCATATCTGCTCAGATCACCAGTCACCCGATCATCAAATCGCATACCTACCGCAATGATCACATCTGCTTCGTTGGTCTTTACATTCGGCCCATAGTTGCCATGCATCCCTAGCATTCCTACATATAATGGATGTTTGTCAGGAACGGCAGACAATCCCAGCAAGGTAGAAGCCATAGGAATTCCCGCCTTTTCTGCAAAAGCCAACAATTCACTTTGCGCTTGCGAAATCAAAACACCGTGTCCTACCAACATCAAAGGCTTCTTGGCTTGGTTGATGATAGCCGCAGCCTCAGTCACCTTAGATTGCTGTAAAATTGGAAACGGGTGGTAACTCCTGATTTTAGTACACTTCTCGTATACTGGAAAATCAAATTCAGTCACCTGCGCGTCTTTGGTGATATCTATCAAAACCGGCCCTGGTCTACCTGTATTGGCTATGTAAAAAGCCTTGGCAATAGCCTGAGGTATTTCTTCTGCCTTGGTTACCTGAAAATTCCACTTTGTCACAGGCATAGAAATGCCGATCACATCAGTTTCCTGAAAGGCATCCGTACCCAAAAGGTGAGAAAACACCTGACCTGTAATAGCCACCATAGGGGTAGAATCGATTTGAGCGTCCGCGATACCGGTAATCAAATTGGTAGCACCTGGTCCAGATGTAGCCATACACACGCCTGTTTTCCCATTCACTCTTGCGAATCCTTGTGCAGCGTGCGCAGCGCCCTGCTCATGTCTTACCAAGATGTGATTTAATCGGTCCGAGTATTTATATAGTTCATCATAGACTGGCATAATTGCACCACCTGGATACCCAAAGAGTGTATCTACTCCTTCGGCCAGCAAGCACTCAAGCAAAGCCTGTGAGCCTGTCAATCTTTTCGTTCCTTGTTTTGGTTTATCTTCCAATTCTAGTGTCGATGTGTTCATTTTGATAGATTCAAGATTTTAGATTCAAGATTCAAGTTTGAAGACTTAGTCTTGGCTCTTGAATCTTGGCTCTTGTTTCGCATTTAGGTTATTCGTCGGTTACACAACCTTCTGAGGCTGATGCTACTTGGTTGATATATTTTCTTAAAATTCCTTTTTTGGCTTTGTACTCCGGCTGCACCCAAGCGGCTTTTCGTTTCGCCATTTCTTCATCAGAAATTTTCAAATTCATTTCGTTTTTCACTGCGTCGATGCTGATGATATCACCATCTCTCACCAATGCCAATGGTCCACCTTCTTGCGATTCTGGCGTCACGTGCCCTACCACAAATCCATGTGATCCTCCCGAGAATCGTCCATCAGTAATTAGTGCTACGTCTTTACCCAAGCCAGCGCCCATCACGGCACTTGTAGGCTTCAGCATCTCCGGCATACCAGGTGCACCTTTAGGGCCTGACTGTCTGATGACAATCACTTCACCTTTTTTTACATCCTTGCCTATGCCTTCGATCGCTTCAAATTCATCCTCATAGCATCTCGCTGGTCCTTCGAAGTATTCTCCTTCTTTACCAGTGATTTTTGCTACAGAACCTTCTGGCGCTAGATTTCCGTAAAGGATCTGCAAGTGACCAGATGGCTTGATAGGATCAGAGAAAGAATGAATAATTTTTTGTCCTTCTTTCAATGATGGCCCTTCTTCAATATTTTCCGCCAAGGTCTTGCCAGTCACTGTCATACAGTCGCCGTGCAAGTATCCTTCGTGCAATAATGCTTTCATCACTGCTGGAACACCACCCACAAAGTGAAGGTCTTCCATCAAGTATTTACCACTTGGTTTCAAGTCGGCAATGAAAGGCGTGCTGTCTGAGATTCTTTGGAAATCGTCCAGACCGATCGGCACATCCACAGATTTCGCCATAGCGATCAAGTGAAGCACTGCATTGGTAGAACCACCCAAAATCATGATGATACGAATCGCATTTTCGAATGCCTCTTTGGTCATGATATCTCTTGGACGCAAGTCTTGCTCTAGCAAGTGTCGCACAGCCTGACCTACTCGATAAGTCTCTTGTTTCTTGTCATCGCTTTCTGCTGGATTAGAAGACGATGACGGTAAGCTCATGCCCATCGCCTCGATAGCCGATGACATGGTGTTGGCGGTGTACATCCCTCCACAGGCTCCAGGGCCTGGGATTGAGTTTTTGATGATACCATTGTAATCTTCATCCGAAATATTGTTGGCTAGTTTTTGGCCGTAAGCCTCAAATGCCGAAACAATATTCAAATCTTCGCCTTTCCATTTTCCTGGTCTTACGGTTCCACCGTATACCATCAATCCCGGTCTGTTCAATCGACCCAAGGCCATGATAGAACCGGGCATGTTTTTGTCACAACCAACGACAGGAACTACCGCATCGTAAAACTGTGCATTCACAACTGTTTCGATCGAATCGGCAATGATATCTCTGGAAATCAGAGAATATTTCATCCCTGTGGTCCCATTGGAAATCCCGTCACTAACTCCAATGGTGTGGAAAATCAAGCCCACAAGATCAGCTTCACGCACACCCTTTTTCACCTGATGTGATAAAATATTAAGGTGCATGTTGCATGGATTGCCTTCGAAGCCTGTGCTAACGATCCCAACTTGTGCTTTTTTCATATCCTCTTCAGACAGGCCAGTAGCATAAAGCTGCGCTTGAGATGCTGGCTGTGAAGGGTCTTGTGTGATCGTTTTGCTGTATTTGTTTAAACTCATGTTATTCGGATGTTAGACTCAAGAGTCAAGAACCAAGATTTGATTCTTGACTTATTTGATGTCCATATTTCTATTTTTAAATTCTGTCTTTATTCTTGGCTCTTAAAATCTAGCCTATGATTACACCAATGTGAAATCGCTAAGCTCCGCATTGCTCACTCGCTGGCGATACATGAGGAACAAGTCATAAGCCACGGTTTCTTTCCAGTCCTTCTTGAATTCCATATCGTCGATGGAAGCGATACTCGCTACTTCTGTCGCGGTACCCGTGAAGAAGGCTACTTCTGCGCCTTTCATTTCTTCCGGCTTGAATAGCTTCTCCACTACTGGGTAACCCAACTCCATCGCATACTCGATGATGGTCGCTCTGGTGATGCCTGGTAAGATATTGCCAAGTGGTGGAGTGTAAATCACATCATCTTTCACGAAGAAGAAGTTTTGACCCGATCCTTCTGCTACATAGCCTTCTGAGTCTAGCAACAAAGCTTCGTCGTACCCATTTCTCTTGGCTTCGTTAGACGCCATGATCGAATTGGTGTAGTTACCTGATACTTTGGCATCAACAGGGATCGACTTCGGATTCGGTCTTTCGATAGAAGAGATCATTACTTTCAAAGCTTCGTCACCCAAATATGGAGGCCAGTCCCAAGCCGCCATCATCACATGCACTTCTCCACAAGAGAGCAGCTTCATGTTGGCACCGAGATAAACCATCGGACGGATGTACGCATTGCTCAATCCATTTCTATCCAATAATTCATAAGAGATTTTAACTAACTCATCTACTGACTGGCTGATTTTGATATTCATCTTTTCAGCTGAGTATTTAAGTCTTTCGAAATGTTCCTTGGCCTTGAAGACATTGGGTCCGGCTGCACCAGCGTACGATCGGATACCTTCAAAGACACCGTTACCATAGTGCATGGTCTGGCTAAACAAGTCAACTTTAGCTTCTGATGCTTTTACCCACTGTCCGTCTAGGAAAAGGATCGAATTTTCGTTGTAATACATATTCTGTCTCTTTAGTTAATAATCTCCTTCATTCGACAATAGTCATCTAGTCTTTAATACTGCCGCGCTCCGCTCGCAGTGACGGCAACAAAAAAGCCTTTCTCTGTAGAGAAAGGCTTTAGAATCTTTTGGTTCTTATATACCTCTCTCACGTATCACCAATAATGGTAATAATCACGATGGCTAATACAGTGACAATTGTCGTTATCATTTTTTGGGTCAACATTTGGGTATAAAAAAAGCGCCATCCTGTTGGGAATGACGCTTTAGAATATCGTTTTATACTATTGCATATCATTCCCGACCTGAGGTGACTGTGACCTCGGTAATAATCGCTAATGCTATGACAATAATATTCTTCATCTTTGTTGTTCTTTCGAATACCAAAGGTAGAACATAAAATTTTTAACGCCCTAGCATTTTAGGCAATTTTTAATACTATTTTATCTAACCTTCTAATACTGTGCTGCTTGCACTGATTATTTCGGCTATTTTATCTCCTACCTCTGTAGTAGACTTTGCATTTTCTTTATTTAAATCCTCGGTGAGGTAGTCCTCATCGATCACTTGGTTCACTGCATTTCTGATCGCTTCTGCTTCCTTCATCAAGTCCAAAGACTCTAACAACATAGCTGCTGAAAGAATGGTAGCAATCGGGTTGGCGATGTTTTTGCCAGCGGCCTGTGGATAAGAACCGTGGATAGGCTCAAACACTGAAGTATGCACCCCTACAGAAGCAGAAGGCAACAATCCCATAGATCCGGTGATCACACTCGCCTCATCAGAAAGAATGTCTCCGAACATGTTTTCAGTTACCATCACGTCAAATTTCTTTGGCCATTGGATCAACTGCATAGCGGCATTATCTACAAACATGTATTCGGTTTGAATATCAGCGTGCTCCTTTTCCATGCCTTGTGCTACTTCTCTCCATAGTCTAGAAGTACCTAATACATTCGCTTTGTCGACTACTGTCAAATGCTTTCTTCTTTTGCCTGCGTATTCGTAAGCCAAATCCAAGATTCTCTTCACCTCGTCTTTGTTGTACACGCAAGTATCGAATGCCGTATGGCCATCTTCCGATCTACCTCTAGGCTCTCCGAAATAGATACCGCCAGTCAATTCTCTAATCACCACAAAATCAGATCCTTCTACGATCTCCTCTTTCAAAGGTGACTTGTAGTTCAACTTAGGGAAAGTAACTACCGGACGAATATTAGCATATAAGCCTAATTTCTTTCTCATCTTCAACAAGCCTTGCTCAGGACGAACTTTCGCAGATGGATCATTGTCATACTTAGGGTCACCAATAGCGCCGAAAAGTACCGCATCAGACTCCATACACAAGTCGTGTGTAGCGTCAGGATAAGGATCTCCAACTGCATCGATCGCTGATGCACCAACTTCTGCAAATTGAAAATCAAACTCATGGCCGAAAACTTCACCCACTGATTTCATCGCTTTGATCGCCTGTTCTACTATTTCAGGTCCGATTCCGTCTCCAGACAGTGTAGCTATTTTATACTGCATATTCTTTTACTTCTTTACTTTCTACTATGTTCAACATTCGTGTGGTCGCCTTAATAGCCGCCACGGTTTGGTCAGGGTCTAGCCCTTTGGTTTTTAATATTTTGCCATTCCAATTCCATGAAATGGTGGTCATCACTAGCGCATCTGTGTTGCCTCCAGGTGGTATCCTCACTTCGTAGTCTACCAGCTTTGGGAAGGTACGTCCTACGGTGGCATAGATCTTCAATAGTGCATTCATGAATGCATCATACTGTCCATCGCCAGGTGCCGTCTCTTCTTGCACGATGCCATCTAGGCTCACAGAGATCGTTGCCGAAGGCTTCAATCCTTTAGCCACTGACAAAGAGTAATTCAAAATTTCGACCGTAGGATCAGAAACCGAATTGCCCAACACATCATTGACGATGTAAGGCAAATCCTCTTGCGTGATAGTTTCTTTCTTATCTCCTAGCTCAATGATTCGTTCGGTCACTTTTTTGGTTTCTTCTGGTGTCAGCTGAATTCCTAAACCTTCTAAGTTTTTAAGAATATTGGCTTTGCCCGAAAGCTTGCCTAAAGCATAGGTATAAGACCGCCCGAATCTCGTTGGTTCTAAAGCCGTCTGATACAAATTGTCTTTGCTATCGCCATCAGCATGCACACCAGAAGTTTGTGTAAACACAAACTCACCAATCAATGGTTTGTTGGCAGGAATACGTACGCCAGAAAAAGCTTCTACTACCTTGCTCACTTTGTAGAGTTTGGTCTCATCCAGATTCACTTCCAAATGCAAGTGATCTTTCATGATGCCTACCACACTAGATACTGGTACATTGCCAGCTCTTTCTCCCAAGCCGTTTAGCGTGGTATGAATCCCTTTCATACCCGATTTCAATGCTTCAAACACATTGGCAACCGAAAGGTCGTAATCGTTATGCGCATGAAAATCAAAATGCACTTCTGGAAATCGTTTCACCATCTCCGAGCAATACTTGCTTACGTCTTCGTGATTCAACACCCCTAAAGTATCTGGCAGCATGATTCGCTTGGCGCTGGTCTTTTGCAAGCCTTCTACCATTTGGTAGACATACTCCGGAGAATCTATCACGCCATTAGACCAATCTTCGAGATAGACATTGACTGCAATGCCGAGTTCGTCGGCATAAGCGATCGTCTCTGCGATATCCGCCAGATGTTCTTCTGGTGTTTTTCTCAGTTGCGCCTGACAATGCTTCAAGGAGCCTTTGGTCAGCAGATTCATCACCTGCCCTTTGGCTTCTTTGATCCAATCCAAAGATTTTCCACCATCTACAAAACCGAGGATTTCGATTTTGTGACCGTGCCCATTTTGATTGGCCCAATCCAGAATATTCTGAGCCCCACGATATTCGCCATCCGATACGCGTGCAGAAGCAATCTCCAAACGATCCACGCCCAGCTCATCGATGATGAGTTGGGCGAGGGTTAGCTTTTCACTTTCGGTGAAAGCTACGCCGGATGTTTGTTCTCCATCCCGAAGGGTAGTATCTAGGATTTCTACTTTCATTAAGCTCGCGCTTCTTCGTATGCTTCTATTTTGTCTCTCAAGGAGATTAGATAATCAATATCGTCGTATCCGTTTTGCAAGCACTCCTTCTTGTATGGGCTGATTTCGAACGAAGTCGAATCGCCAGTAGAAGAAATAGTGAAAGTCTGCGCTTCTAGATCTGCTTCAAACTGCGTGTTTGGATTAGATTCGATAGCTGCAAATACCTTTTCAGCAAATTCAGTTGATACTTGAATTGGCAACACACCATTGTTCAAACAATTGTTTCTAAAGATGTCCGCGAAGAAACTAGAAACCACTACTTTGAAACCATAATCGTGTACCGCCCAAGCGGCATGCTCACGGCTAGATCCACACCCAAAGTTTTTACCAGCTACCAAGATGGTACCTGAATACTTTTTGTCATTGAGCGGAAACTCTGGAATTTCATTTCCATCGCCATCGTATCTCCAATCACGGAAAAGGTTTTCACCGAATCCTTCTCTTGTCGTTGCCTTCAAGAATCTGGCTGGGATAATTTGATCTGTATCTACATTTTCGGTAGCTACTGGAACTGCCGATGAGTTTATTTTTACGAATTTTTCTAATGCCATCTGATTAAGCGTTTACAGGTTCACGAGGATCTACAATTTTGCCGGCAACAGCCACTGCTGCTGCAGTAAGCGGGCTAGCCAATAAGGTACGAGAGCCTGGCCCTTGTCTTCCTTCGAAGTTTCTGTTTGAAGTAGAAACTGCGTATTTACCCTTCGGCACTTTGTCGTCGTTCATGGCCAAACAAGCCGAACAACCTGGCTGTCTCAATTTGAAACCTGCTTCTTCTAGTACTTCTACCAAGCCTTCTTCTTGTGCTTGTTTTTCTACTTGCTTAGAACCTGGTACAATCCACGCGGTAATGTTTGGCGCTTTTTGCTTGCCTTTCACATAACTAGCCACTTCACGCAAATCTTCGATTCTACCGTTGGTACAGCTACCTACGAATACATAATCGATTGGCTTACCTACCAAAACATCGCCGTCAGAGAATCCCATGTAGTTCATAGACTTCTGGAATGACTCCTGCTCAGACTTTTCAATTTCAGACAATGCTGGGATAGAAGATTTGATCTTCGTGCCCATACCTGGGTTAGTACCGTAAGTGATCATCGGCTCAATGTCCGCTGCATCGAATTCCAATTCTTTATCGAATACTGCACCATCGTCAGTTTTCAATTTCTTCCACTCTTCTACTGCCTTGTCGAAGTCTGCGCCTTTCGGTGCATTTTCTCTTCCTTTCACATATTCGAAAGTGGTCTCGTCAGGAGCAATCAATCCTCCTCTGGCGCCCATTTCGATACTCATGTTACACACAGTCATTCTACCTTCCATCGATAGGTTTTCGAATGCAGATCCTGCATACTCGATGAAGTATCCTGTACCGCCTCCGGCAGTTACTTTAGAGATAATATAGAGCACCAAATCCTTGGCAGTTACTCCTTCTCCTAGTTCACCATTCACGGTGATTCTCATTTTTTTAGGCTTAGGCTGCATGATACACTGAGAAGCCAATACCATTTCTACTTCACTAGTACCAATACCAAATGCAATGGCACCAAATGCACCGTGCGTAGACGTGTGGCTATCACCACAAACAATCGTCATACCTGGCTGAGTCAATCCCAATTGTGGTCCAACTACGTGTACCACACCTTGATATGGGTGATTCAATCCGTACAAAGACACGCCGTGCTTTTCGCAATTTTCGGTCAACTTGTCTACTTGAAATTTTGACAATGCGTCCTGAATTGGCAAGTGCTGATTTTCTGTTGGTACGTTATGGTCCGGTGTTGCAAATGTTTGGTTCGGTCTGAAAACCGGTACTCCTCTTTTTTCAATGCCTGCAAAAGCTTGTGGACTGGTCACTTCATGAATCAAGTGACAATCAATATATATGGCGCTAGGCCCTCCCTCGATCTCGCTCACTACATGAGCATCCCAGATCTTATCAAATAATGTTTTTGCTTCCACGTTTAATTTAAATCTCTAATTAATTACTTATTAAAAAGTCATCTATCGCTAGATGACATTTACCCATTTTTACTCGCAGCCAAAGGCATACAAAAAGTTTTCGTTGGTACCCCGACAATGGGAAGAGGCTAAAAACACTCTAGCAGTGATTTCCTTCTTGTCCATTTCAAATTCTTCTTGAAAGGTATCCAACTGTTGATTCTCTTTTTTCGGGTTATTTTTATTGTTGTAATTGTCCATGATTTATAGCTCTACATTGATCATCAAATACTCACTCAGCATTCCTTTGAGCAACTTATCATCCACCACATCGTGCTTGTCTGCTACTTTCAAAAATTCGTGATAGACTTTTTCCAACTCTTCTTTTGAAAGGTTGACATTCAATTTTTCCACTCTGTAGTTTAGTGCGGCTCTTCCGCTTCTTGCAGTCAGCACGATCGATGACTCATCTACACCTACCTCAGCAGGATCAATGATCTCGTAGTTGTCTCTGTTTTTGATTACACCATCTTGATGAATACCTGATGAGTGAGCAAAGGCATTACTACCTACAATCGCTTTGTTTGGCTGAACCGGCATTCTCATGGTTTCAGAAACCAATCTCGACATCGCGTTCAAGCGAGTAGCATCGATATTGGTATCAGATTTCATCCAATTGTGTTTGCGCATAATCATCACGACTTCTTCAAGAGATGTGTTTCCTGCTCTTTCTCCAATACCGTTGATCGTACACTCGATCTGACGAGCACCGTTCTGGATACCAGCGATAGAATTGGCTGTAGCCAAACCTAGATCGTTGTGACAGTGGGTAGAAATGATCGCATTTTCGATTCCTTTCACATTATCAACCAGATATTTGATTTTAGCACCATATTCTTCCGGCAGACAATATCCTGTTGTATCTGGGATATTGACCACAGTTGCGCCTTCGGAAATAGCTGCTTCAATCACCTGAGCCAAAAACTCATTATCCGTTCTTCCAGCATCCTCCGCGTAAAACTCCACATCATCCACAAAATTCTTCGCCCACTTGACCGCCTGCTTACTTCTGGCAATGATGTCTTCTCTAGTCGTTTTGATTTTCGTGAAAACGTGCTGATCGGAAGTACCAATACCAGTGTGTATCCTTGGTCGTTTGGCATGCTTCAAAGCTTCAGCTGCACACTCAATATCTTTTTGCACTGCTCGGGTCAAGCCACAAACAGTCGTATCTTTCACTAATTTTGAAATCTCGGAAACAGATTCGAAATCACCAGGGCTGGAAATTGGAAATCCAGCTTCTATGATGTCTACTCCAAGGTGTTCTAATTGCTCAGCAATCAAAAGTTTGCCTTTGGTGTCTAGCCTGCAACCTGGCACTTGTTCTCCATCACGTAGTGTTGTATCGAAAATGTGTATGCGATTGTCCATAGTTCTCATTTAATTCTGAATACAAAACTAAACAGCGACAATTCGCTAAAAAATGCCTATTATTTTTTTAATTACGATTTCTAAAAAGTGTATTTTTGTTTAAATACTTACAACAGGCCATTCTAAGTTAAATATAATTACAATGTCTAAAGAGAGATCGGACGCTTTATTCCATTTGATCAAGTCGCTCAAAAAGAGTGAAAAGCGCTATTTCAAGCTCTCAATGGCCAATGGGGAAGAAAAAAAGTTTTCCAGACTTTTCAACATCATTGAAAATCAAAGTGAATTCAATGATGAAGAGATTCTAAAAAAGGACTCAACAATCAAAGCCAAACAGCTTTCGAACATGAAAGCCCACTTGTATACCAAAATACTAAACTCACTTCGAGATTATAATGCCAATACGTTGCCAAACATCAAAATTCGGGACATGATCGATCATGCTGAAATTTTGTTTAATAAAGGGCTGTACAAGCAATGTGCTGAGGTGATTAAAAAAGTGAAAAAAATTGCGATAAAAGGCGGTAACCTCGAAATGCAATTGGAAATACTGAAGTGGGAAAAACAGGTACTCTTTCATACTTCAGGTAAAGAAAATGTAGCTCGAACCAATGAAATTATTGTAGATGTTCAGCGGGTTAACAACCGAATCAACAACATCAATTCATTTTCCAACCTTCAGGTAAAACTGCAATCCCTATATCAGAAAATTGGTTTCATTCGGAATGAAACTGATTACAACAAAATACAAAATGTATTCGCAGCATCCTTGCCCGTATTTGTTGAAGAAGAGCTTTCAAATAGTGAGAAAATAAGCCTTTACAACCTTTATATCGGCTATTACTTCTTCTTGCAAGATTTTGAACAAGGATTTCAATATGCCAACAAGTTGGTTCATCTGTTTAATGAAAATAAGGCACTGATCAATTCCATGCTGGAATCATATATCAATAGTCTTAACAATCTACTGATCGCCCAAAATAAATTGTTGAAATACCGAGAATTTCAAGCGACTACACGAGAGCTAAGAGCACTCAACAATCTACCGCCTGCACAGCTGAATGAAAATATTCGGATGAAGCTATTGAAATACACCTTCGTGCATGAATTCAACCGCTTGTTTTTGATGGGAGATTTTGAGCGAGGGGTAAAACTGATGGAGCGTATCAAGCCAGGCATGGAGCAGTTTATTAGCCAGATAGATATGCACTCGAAGGTGATCCTGTTTTACAAAACTGCTTGTTTGTATTTCGGGAATGACAACTATCAAACGGCTATTTATTGGCTCAATCAAATCATTAATTCCAAAGAGGCTGACTTGAGAGAGGATATTCATGGTTTCGCTCGAATACTCAATCTGATTGCTCACTACGAGTTAGGCAACATGGAACTGATTGAATATTATGTGAGATCCACCTACCGCTTTCTTCTTAAAAAAGAGGATTTGCACCTTTATCAAAAATACATTCTCAACTTCCTGGTAAGGCTGAAAACCAACATCACACAAGAGGAACTAATCAAACGATTTCGTACCCTAAGAGAAAATTTGATTCCATTGGCAAAAGACCCCTACGAACGACGTGCTTTCATCTATTTCGATATTATCTCCTGGCTGGAATCCAAAATAGAAAGACGCCCGGTTCAGAGTATTATCAAAGATAAGGCGTTATTGAGGCTGAATGAGATTTAAAAAAGAAGCCTGCAAACAACTATCCGCGTGCGTACACATTGCTTACAGGCTTTAACCAACCTAACCTGAAAGCAAGATAAAGTGATTTATTTCAGCTGTAAGTTTGACTCGGTGAATCTCGAAGAATTCTCGTTGGTTAAAAGCTATATCAAGGTGTGCACAAAAAAATTCTTGTAGCAATTACAAAAAACAATCTATCACTGCTTTCCAAATCTACCTTTCAAATGCGAATTGATTTTTCTCAAGACAAGAGGTTTATTTTGCAGGGTGGACTTTCTTTAGAACACTATTCTTATTTCCTTAAATAATGACGCTTATTCTCCTAAGAATGCGCTGTCCTTTTTATTTTTACCAGTATAAAATATTAACCCAGTAAGCAAATGCAAGAAGTATATATAGTATCGGCGGTCAGAACGCCAATCGGAAGTTTTGGCGGAAGCCTTTCTAGCCTATCGGCTACTAAACTTGGTTCTATCGCCATCCAAGGGGCACTAGAGAAAGCAGGCGTAAAAGCCGAATCAGTAGATGAAGTATTCATGGGAAATGTGGTGTCAGCTGGTCTAGGACAGGCTCCTGCACGACAAGCAGCTATTGGTGCTGGCATTGGTTACAATGTACCCTGCACTACTATCAACAAAGTTTGTGCTTCGGGGATGAAATCCGTGATGTTAGGTGCGCAAAGCATCATGCTTGGTCATGCAGATGTAATCGTAGCAGGTGGAATGGAAAGCATGTCAAACGTTCCTTACTATGTACCGAAAGCAAGATATGGTCATGGCTACGGCCACGGACAATTACTCGATGGTTTGATGCACGACGGTCTTTGGGAACCATATCATCAATTCCCAATGGGAAGCTGTGCAGATAATACGGCAAAGGAAATGAATATCTCTCGTGAGGCACAGGATGAATTTGCGATCAACTCTTACAAGAAAATCGCTGATTCTGTGGCCAACGGTCTATTCAAAAACGAGATCATACCAGTAGAGATTCCTCAAAGAAAAGGAGACCCGATCGTAATGACGGAAGACGAAGAATACAAGAATGTGAAATTCGATAAGATTCCTAGCCTTCGTCCAGTTTTCAACAAAGACGGTTCGGTAACTGCTGCTAATGCCTCAACCATCAATGATGGTGCTTCTGCTTTGATCTTGATGAGTAAGGCAAAAATGGAAGAGCTTGGTCTGAAGCCAGTCGCGAAGATCAGAGGATTTGCCGATGCTGCTCAAGAACCATTATGGTTCACGACTGCACCATCATTGGCGATTCCAAAGGCAATCAAGAATGCCGGCATCAATAAATCTGACGTTGACTTTTACGAAATCAATGAGGCTTTCTCTGCTGTAGCTTTGGCTAATATCAAAGAATTGGATTTGAATCCTGATAGTGTGAATGCCTTTGGTGGGGCTGTAGCTTTGGGTCATCCGCTCGGGTGCTCTGGTGCGAGAATTATCACGACACTGAATTCAGTACTACATGAAAAAGGCGCCAACATCGGTGTAGCAGGTATCTGCAACGGCGGTGGCGGTGCTTCAGCTATCGTGATAGAAAAAGTATAATAAAATACAATAATAGACGTAAGAGACTTTAGATTTGGGGCAACTCAGGTTTGAAGTCTTTTTTGTTTAATACACTTGAGTCAGAATTTATCAGCTTGAAAAGTTAATGAAGTACGTAATCAGTTTTTTGTTTTTGATATCAGTGGGAACACATGTTTCTGCTCAAGAAAAAATAAAGACCTATTATGATGATGAAAAATACTCTTTGATGGAAGAGTATTATGTAATTGAAAAAGACACCATCCTACTAGATGGTCCTTACAAAAAATTCAGCCCCTCCGGTCAGGTCATTGTAACTGGCGAATACAAAGAAGGCAAACGCGAAGGTGAGTTTCTAAACATCTACGAAAACGGGAAAATTCAACGTAAAACTACTTATGAAAATGGCCTACGTCAAGGTATGACGAAAGTATACAATCAAGAAGGTCAATTGATTCAGCAAGTTCAATTCAGAAATGATTCTTTGATTGGTGAATTGGTCACCTATTTCCCGAATGGGAAAACCAAAAATACTACCACATTTAAAAATGGAAAGCCCGACGGGCTAGTGAAAGAATATTATCCGACAGGCGTCTTGAAAGAAGAAGTCAATTATAAAAACGGAAAGCAGCACGGACTGAATACCACCTATTATGAATCCGGTTCGCCAAAGTCCAAAATCAATTATACTTTTGGTGTCATCGACGGCATCATGATCAGCTACTATCCGAATGGTCAGATGGATACCAAGGCCACGCAGTCGAATCATTCGCTACACGGAGAGTACATCAAATACTACAGCAATGGCCAGATCAAAATGCAAGGGCAATATGAAAATGGCATGCGAAATGGCGAATTCAAATCGTATTACGAAGATGGCAGTCTGGAGAAGAAGCTCAACATTGTAGACGATAAAATGACTGGCGCCAACCTCACTTATTTCCCCAATGGGGATTTGAAAATCAAAGCCAATTACTCGAACGAGGAAAAAAACTGGACTGAAGAGGAGTATAATCAATCAGGCAAACTCATTGCTACCCGACAATACAAAGAAGACTTCAAATCCGGTACCTGGAAGTTCTTCAATGCCAAAGGTGATTTGGTATTGAAAGAAAATTATGAACTAGGCAAGCTAGAAGGCAAGCGTACAACATACGACGAAAAAGGAAATATCACCAAAGTAGAGCCTTACGAAAAAGGCAAAAAGCACGGAGAGGCAACCGTTTATTTCAGCAATGGAAAAAAAGCCGAAGTACTGAATTATAAGTTTGACCGATTGGACGGCGAGTACATCAAATATAGCAAATCACAAGACCCAGAAATCACTGGCCGTTATACACGTAATGAAAAAAATGGCGAGTGGGTCTACTACGACAAAAAAGGCGAAGTGCTGAAAAAGGAGACTTATAAGTTTGGGCGATTGGTCTCTGAGAAATAAATTAATTATATCCTTGCCGCACCTGTTTCCATAGCCGTCAAGTTAAGAAGTTGTTTATGGTCTTAAACACATTTTGTTTTCCGTTTTTGGTTTCAGTGAGATATTTTCTATCAGATCGGATGAGTAATTTTTTAAACCAGTATTCTAGGGGTTGGTCTTCAAAAACAACTTTCTTGAGGTCATTAGATAGCCTAAAAGCTGTTTTGAAAAATTTATTCTGACTGCACCGTATAGCCATTCCTTGGTCAAGCAAGCCCTGTTCTATTAACCTGAAGGCTTGATAGTGGAGCATGATCCAGATAAAGCGGGCAATAAGCTGGCACTGGAATCTTTCCTGTTTCATAGCTTTCATTTTGTCAATTCGGGCTTGTGATTTCCAGGCTTTGAATACAAGTTCGATTTGCCAGCGGGTGCGGTATATGCCTTGAACCTGTGAAGTGGAAACCCATGCTTTTGGCACATTGGTTATAAATATGTTCAGCCATGCCCTTGTTTTATACTCTTTACTGACCTTGTGTCTACCATGGGCTGCTCTTTCAGCCCTCAATAAACGTTGTTTGTAAACCTGCTCGGGCACTTTTGCAACAATCATTCGCATCGGCATATCTGCGATTTTCACCTCCAGCTCTAAAGCAGGCAATGTGTGTTTGTTGAGTTTTCTCAATATGGCAGAAAAGTCGATTGGAGCCTGGTCCACATCCTGAACGCCCCACCTGCTGTTTAAGCGGTTCAGGAAATAAGCCCCTTGTTGGGAAACATGCTTCAGATAGTGCTGGGTCACATAGCCCAAGTCCCGAACCAAGAGGTCTCCCTTTTCGATATCGCCCAGGGTTTGCCTAGAATCTGTTTGATCATTACGGCAGGCTGCCGTCAATTCCAGCCTTTGAGTGACATTGGTAAGCAAATCATATTCATACTGGATACTGATCTGGGCCTTGCTGCCTTGGCCTCCATGACCTTTGAACGTTTTGGCATAAGCCTCTGGAAGCGTGTACCGTGTAGAATCTTTGACCATCACCCGATTGAACCGCTTAAATTTGTTTTGTTCAGATGGGTTCAAATTCAGCTGCCCAGCCAGCAATTGGCTAAGCAAAGCACTCATAAATTCGACAGCCTTGATATTGAACCGCTCTTGGACGGCTTGTTTTGAAATAGACAAACCATGTTGCTCAACAAAACCATTGGCCAGATCCTCAAGGCTCACTTGATCTAGGTACTGATCACAAAAAAGAAGTAGATCAAGGAACTTAGATGCGTCCAAACGTGACTTACGCTGTACAAAGCCACTCTCCCTGGCCAAAAGATCAAGTTTCTCTTTAGAAAAAATCTTATTTAAACAGCCTGAAAAACAACTGGCCTTAGCCTCAATTAGTTGTGAAATTTCTTGTCGGTTCTTCCCCAAACAGTATTTTTGAGAAAGAAAAAAGGCAGGTCACTAATACATCAAAAGCCCGCCTTTTTGTTCATTTAAAAATCAAACAAATATGGGGAAGAACACTAGGTATTCCTAACTGGGATACCATGCCCAAACCACAAATTCAGTCGAGAAAACCTTAGCTTGACGGCTATGGCACCTGTTTCGGCATCTCTTTCCGAAACAAACGCTGTCATTTCATACAGATCGCGGAACAGGTCCGCGAAGGGCTGAGAAGATTGATCCCTGAGGCTCACAACTTTCTATAGTCGGATAATTTAAAAAGTTGATGACAAGATTTCTCACTCCGTTCGAAATGACATTTACGATTTTATGTACTTTTGCCGCATGACAAAAGGGCTAAAATCTACCAATTACAAATTCGAAGGACAGACCAAAAAATACACCGGCAAAGTGCGAGATGTGTATGAGTTTGAAAATCAACTCGTCATGGTGGCTTCGGACAGAATTTCGGCATTCGATGTGGTACTACCAGAACCCATTCCTTACAAAGGTCAAGTGCTCAATCAGATCGCAGCGCGGTTCTTAGACGCCACCGCTGACATTGTACCCAACTGGGTAGATTCGGTACCGGATCCTAATGTAACTGTTGGCAAAAGATGTGAACCGTTTCAGGTAGAAATGGTAATCAGAGGCTATCTGGCAGGACATGCAGCCAGAGAATACAAGGCGGGCAAAAGAGTGCTTTGCGGCGTAGCATTACCAGAAGGCTTGAAGGAAAATGACAAGCTACCCGAGCCAATCATCACCCCGACGACTAAAGCCCATGAAGGACACGATGAGGATATTTCCAGAGAAGAGATATTAGCACAAGGCATCGTTGAAGAAAGCCTTTATGTCCAGTTGGAAGATTATACCCGTAAGCTATTCCAAAGAGGTACTGAGATGGCCGCCGAAAGAGGATTGATTTTGGTGGATACCAAATATGAGTTTGGGATGTACGATGGTCAGATTATTTTGATCGATGAAATTCACACTCCTGACTCCTCGCGCTATTTCTATCAAGACACATATCAGGAATTACAAGATAAAAACGAGCCACAAAGACAACTTTCGAAGGAGTTTGTTCGTCAATGGTTAATCTCCGAGGGATTTCAAGGCAAGGATGGACAAAAGGTTCCGGAAATGTCAGAAGAAAAAATTAATTCCATTTCTGAACGCTACATAGAGCTTTACGAAAAAATCACTGGAGACACTTTCGACCGAGTGCCTACCGAAGATATCGAAGCACGCATTCAGTCGAACATCGAAAAATCGATTAAATTACAATAGAAGAGATTAAATCAAGGACTATGAAGTTTACACTAGACAGACAAGAAAAATACAACACATTAAAAGTAGATGAGGAAAAATTGGACTCAACGATTTCTCCAGATCTTAAATCAGAATTCCTGACTATTCAAGGACAGGGCATCAAAAATATCATTGTGGACTTGTCTGATGTGAAGTACATCGACTCTTCTGGATTAAGCGCGATACTTGTAGGCAATAGAGTTTTTTCTGAAGCAGAAGGCTCATTCATATTGGCTGGAGTTTCAGAGCATGCGATGAAATTGATCAAAATCTCTCAGCTCGATGGTGTATTGGATATTCTTCCAACCGTAGAAGAAGCAGTAGACGCTGTCTTTATGAACGAGCTAGAGCAAGGCCTTGAAAATGGGGAAGACTAAGTCTTTCTCCATTTTCTCAATCAACTAAACCAACACTTATTGTCATATACCCTACAAATCCTCGGCTCTAATGCCGCGATAGCGGCACATCATAGACATCAGACTTCGCAAGTCCTTACTATGATGCAGGTGCCGTTTTTGATCGACTGCGGAGAGGGCACCCAAGCCAGGCTCAAAAAGTTCAAGGTCAAATCCCAACGAATCGATCACATTTTTATAAGCCATTTACATGGGGATCATTTTTATGGATTGATGGGTCTGATCTCCTCTATGCATTTGTATGGCAGAAAAAAAGAACTCAATATTTATGGCCCTCCTGGACTGAAGGAAATCATCGCCATTCAACTCAAGTACTCACAGTCTTCTCTGAATTATAAAATTAATTTGACAGAATGGACGCCGGGAGAAAGTGAATTATTGTTTGAGAATGTGAACCTGACGGTACATTCTTTTCCATTAGATCATCGAATTGACTGTTCGGGATTCCTCTTTCGAGAAAAACCAAAGAAGCGTAGAATCAAAAAAGGCTTGCTGGAGAAGGACATCTCACCGCTCAAAATCATTGCGCTGAAAGACGGTAAAGATGTTCTGGATGATGATGGCAATGTCCTGCTTGCCAATGACAAGTATACTATGCCCCCGGCCCGATCGTGCTCCTATGCCTTCTGCTCCGACACCAAATACACGGAAAGTATCTTACCCTATATCCAGAAAGTGGACTTGCTCTATCATGAGGCGACCTTCATGGAAGATATGAAAGAACGTGCCGAAGCCACTCACCACACCACGACCAAACAAGCAGGTGAAATCGCTAAAAAAGCAAACGTAAACAAATTGCTTATCGGTCACTTCTCCACCCGCTACAAAGAGCTTGAGCCCATGCTCGCCGAAACCAGAAGTATCTTCGAAAAAGCAGAATTGGCGATTGAGGGTGAGGTTTTTAGGGTGGAGTGATTGCATAAAAAAGAGGGCTCTTTGATAAAGTACGTCATTGCGAGAAGTAAATTTTGCGCAAGCAAAAGAAACGACGTGGCAATCTCCATCGGACTTATTCTATCCAATTTTCGTGCAGACAACTGAAAAATTAAGATTGCCACGTTGTACATTCGACTAGCGTCGAATTGTACGCCTCGCAATGACGGAAAAGATTATACTCACATCCTTGGGGTTACTCCTACTGATTCCTTATTTTGGAATTGAAAAAAGCCCTTAGAATTAAAAATACCTTACAAATATTCAAAATATGATAATTGTCTTAATAATTGTTGGTTTTCTCATCTTTGCTAGATTAGGCTTTCTATTTGACAGATGGAGAGAATGACAGAGTCTTAGCATTTTTATCTAATAATAAGTGAAAACATAAAATGAACACCCCTTCGGCTGAATTTCAAAACAAAAAAACAAACCTCTTTCTGGTACTCGCTGGAATATTCATCACCAGTGCGCTATTGGCAGAATTAGTGGGTGTGAAGATATTCTCCGCAGAGAAAGCGATAGGAGTCAACCCTGCACAGATCAAGCTGTTCGGAGACTTTGTCTTAGATTTTAACCTTACAGCCGGTGTCATCCTGTGGCCAGTAGTGTTCCTGACTACCGACATCATCAATGAATACTTCGGTAAGGCTGGCGTGAAGAAAATTAGTTTTCTTACGGCCGGACTCATCTCATTCGCTTTTATTATCATTTATGTGATCACGATTCTGCCTCCTGCAGATTTTTGGTTGAGTGTGAATGGTACAGACCCAAATGGTGAAGTATTCGATATCAACTATGCCTTCAAGGCCATTTTCCGTCAGGGACTGGGCATCATCGTAGGTTCACTCATCGCCTTTTTGATTGGGCAATTATTGGATGTATATGTTTTTCAAAAACTCCGAAGGATTACAGGCACCAAAATGATTTGGCTGCGCGCAACGGGCTCCACTTTGATCTCACAGCTGATCGATAGCTTTGTTGTGTTGTTTATCGCTTTTTATCTACTTGCACCTGAGAATACCCAATGGCCTTTTGCACAAGTCATGGCGGTGGGCACGATCAATTACATTTATAAATTCAGTGTGGCTATATTGTTGACGCCGCTGATCTATTTGGGGCATCACCTGATCGACAGGTATCTTGGAAAAGAAAATGCTGAACACTTAACTGACGAAGCAGCAGCATCCAGCAAATCCATAATATAGAATGCAAATTCTTCCTTAGGTGGTTGTTCTCATTTAATAAACGAACCGTGTTGTATTAATGAATAAAAGTTCGTGACATTTCTCATAAATGTCAATTCCTTTCGATCAACGAGTTGAATTTGAAGATCAATTGAACTTGAGGTCTCCGAAGTCCCAACTTAGTGTCTGATTGAAGACAATTTCTTCACCTTGGATAGCTAAGGGTGAGTGAATGTTGTTTTCGAATAACTGACCTGTGCCAAGGCCTTGGTGACCCGTGTAGTCGTACTGCGCTGTAAACTGACAAATGGCATTAAGTCCAACATTAGACTCTAAGGCTGAGGTGATCCACCAGCCAATATTTTGAGATTCGGCTATTTCAATCCATTCGGCAGTGGCTGCAAAGCCTCCTACCAATGAAGGTTTGAGAATAATATAATCTGGCTTGATGTCTCTAAGCAGTTCAGTTTTTTCACGCTTGCCGAAAACTCCAATCAACTCCTCATCCAGGGCAATAGGAACTTTAGATTTTTCACAAACCAATTGCATGGCTTCGGGTTGCTTCGGCATGATTGGCTGTTCGATAGAATGTAACTCAAACGCTGCTAACTGGTCAAGTTTTTTCAAAACATCTTGCGTGATGAAAGCACCATTTGCATCTACTCTTAAAATCAATTGATCCGCAGGATATTGAGCGCGGATATATTTGAGCAGCTCACATTCAGCATCAAAATCAATAGCTCCTATTTTCAGTTTAATACATTTGAAACCGAGTTTGAGCTTTTCATCAATCTGCTTTTTCATAAAATCCTTCTCTCCCATCCATATCAATCCATTGATAGGAATGCCTTTTTCTGAATTGTAAAAGGAATTATCGAAAATTTTGAAATTGCCACCATGAAACAAATCAAGCAAGGCCGTTTCCAGTCCAAATCGGATGGCAGGTCTAAACTCAGACACTACCCGACTTACTAATTTGAAGATTCCTTCTTTCGAACTAGGCAATTCTTCTTGTGACAGTGACTTTTTCAAATCCTCGAATTCAGCCTCAAAATCCACGCTGTAGTCAAAACTCAATCGTTCGATCGTACTTACCTCTCCTAGCCCAAAGATTTTCGGGTCATCTTTCCGACATACCTTGAGAATCCAGGCCTCTTTGGTTTTGAGTACTCCACGAGAAGTACCTGCATCAAATTTGAATTTCAGAATGTGTTTGGCGAATTTGAGAGCTAATGGCATAAAAGTCATATTTGATTATATAGGTCAGGATTTAAACCCTGACCTATAAAGATTGAATAAAATTAGCCATTCGTTCCGCATTATGATTAGAATATCAGAATTTTGAACTTTCAAATAAATATCCGATGGCCTCAGATTCTGCTTCGCTAGAAAAATACCTATACGAACTTCCCGAACAGCGCATTGCTAAACATCCTTTGGCAAATAGAGATGACTCCAAACTCTTGCTCTATCAAGCTGGAGACATCAGACATCAAACATTCAAGGAGGTAGTTGATTTGGTGCCAGAAAACGCACTGCTTTTTCTCAACAACACCAAGGTTATAGCCGCCCGACTTTTTTTTCAAAAATCTACCGGCGCACAAATCGAGGTATTTCTCACAGAACCAATCCTGCCGCACACCGAATTTCAAAAAGCACTGAAAGCTAAAAATAAATGCACCTGGAAATGCATGATAGGCAACCTAAAAAAGTGGAAGGATGAGAATGTTCTATCGCTTGCGCTAAATGAAGAACTGAATATCGAAGCCGGATTAGTTGATCGTGAACAAAACCTGGTTGAATTTTCTTGGGCCGGAGATCAGGAGTTTTTGACCATAGTTGAAGCTGCAGGACATGTGCCGTTGCCTCCCTACCTCAATCGAGAAGAAGAGAAAGAAGACAAAGATCGATATCAAACTGTCTTTTCCGAACTTGAAGGCGCAGTAGCTGCTCCAACAGCCGGCTTACATTTTACAGATGAAATTCTGGAACGGCTCAAATCGAAAGGTGTGAAACAAGATCGAGTCACACTTCACGTAAGTGCCGGAACTTTTCGTCCTATCAAAGACGCGGACTTCAAAAATCACGACATGCACAATGAACGAATCATTGTAAATAGAGTGAACATTGAAAACATATTGGCTGCCAAGGGGCCAATCATTCCTGTAGGCACCACCGCTTTGCGTACTTTGGAAAGCCTTTATTGGTACGGAGTAAAATTGACAAAAGACAGCTCGACAAAATTCTTCGTTGAAAAAAATGATCCTTATGAAGCGCGCCTTCAGGGCGTTTCTTTGCAGGAATCTATGCAAGCTATTTTGGCCAAAATGGATCAAAAGGGTAAGTCAGAGTTGAAAGGAGAAACGGAAATATTTATTTACCCTGGATATGATTTTAAAGTCGCCAAGGGACTGTTTACCAATTTCCACATGCCTGCCTCCACCCTGGTATTGTTAGTTGCTGCTTTTGTAGGAGACGACTGGCAAAAAATCTATCAAGAAGCGCTTGACAATGACTACAGATTCTTGAGTTATGGCGATACTTCTTTGCTTTTGCCGAAAGGCTAAACTTTCAGCTGACTCTATTCGTATAAGAAGTAATTTTCCTAGTTTGATTTTTAAAGGTCCCGTTTTCCGAAAGCATTCGAATGATGGGACTTTTTATTTGTCGAGCTTTTTGATCAGTCGATCAATTTTTCTATTGAGCATTTCGATCTGATGCTGAGACTTTCGGTGTTCTGCCAACGTGATTTCGGATTTCAGCTCCTCCTCTTCTTTCACATCCTGCATATGCATCTCATTCATCGTATTCACCACTATGGCAATAAAGATATTGAGCGTAGTATATGTTGCAATCAATATGAACGGAATGAAGAACAAATAAGCATAAGGCGTTTGATCCATCATCGGTCGAGCTATGCCGGAGGACCAGCTTTCGAGTGTCATGATTTGAAATAAGGTAAACATAGATTCACCTATATCCCCAAACCACTGCGGAAATTCCTGGCTATATAAGTTAGTCGCCAACACAGCAAAAATGTAGAAGACCATAATCAATAACACCATGATCCAACCGATACTTGGAATGGATTTGATCAGCGCTTCGATGATCACACGGAGTTTTGGCACATTCTTGATCAGTCGAAGTGTTCTTAAAATTCGAACCGTACGGAATACTGAAAATGAGCCAGCGGCTGGAACGGCCGCAATCGCCACGATTAAAAAATCAAAAATATTCCAGGCACTCGTGAAAAACCTATAGCTAAAAGCATACAGCTTTAGAACAATCTCAATGACAAAGACGGCTAGAATAGCATCATCGATCCATTGGAAGAAAGCACCGAAGTTTCTCATCAGTGGTTTAGAAGTTTCCATCCCAATGGTAATACTATTGAGTATAATTAGTCCAACGATGAAGTTTTGGAATCTTGGGCTCTCAAGAAATTTTCCCAGTTTTTCTCTGTGATTGGCCATTTTCAAGTTTTATTCAACTGCTTTTTTCAAAAGTTAGGCAAATATATAAGACTCAACAAACAGCTTTGATTTTTAAATTAAATAATTGAAGATACGCTGTACAAGGAAAGAAAAGGTGAAGGCTCATTAATATTCATTTTTTAATAAAAAATACCGGAAGGTTAATATTCTCAACCTTATTATATTTGACTATAAAGTATTTTCATACTAAATCAAATCCCGATGCCTATTTCTACTTTGAAAAGTTACCTACTCATTTTCTTGTTGTTCTTAACAAGTATTGCTCAAGCACAAAAGGGTGATTTTCTACTCTCGCACTATTCATTGGATGTAGACGGTCTGGACAATCTCAACTTTGAGCTGAAGGTAAATGACGACGGTCAGTTATGCATTGCCAATCGATCTGGTGTGTTGCTTTATGAAGGAAACAACTGGGAATTTAAAGCTACTCCGAGTGCTGCCCTTTCTATCGACTTTGACTCTTTGGGCCACATATTTGTGGGATGTGCAGGAGATTTTGGGAAGTTTGGATTCTTAGATGGCAAATATCAATTCATTTCATTAAATCCTAATAAAACGGATGAAAGTCTCTATTTCAAAACTATTGTTAGAGATTCTGTGGCATTTTTCATTAGTGAGACTAATGTAATTAGATATCACTTAGGGCAGCAAAAATCTTTCATTACCTATTTGGACGATCCTGATGAGTATTTCACTTATCTCTTTGAGGCCGACGGAGAAATCATGGTTCAGACCAACAAGAAAATTTACCGCTACCATGAAGATCAATTAGTAGATGATTTGGATTGGAAGCTTCCTGAAAATGCGCAATTTCTATTTTTTGATAAGCACCCTACTAGAGATCAATATGTAGCCGGCACTACCGACAATAAAGTTTATATCTACAGAAAAAAGAACTTCTATGAGTGCAAAATGTCTAAGTTCCTTACCGAACACGAGTCCTTTGTAAACAATGGCGTTTGGGTCGACGATAATCATTTTGCACTCAGCACCCTCGAAGACGGCATTATACTCTATAGCAATCGACACTCAAAAATTGTCGATGTAATCAATCATGATAAAGGACTGCCAGATAATGAGATTTATACGATCGGCCGGGATCATGAAGGAGGACTTTGGATCTCTCATGAATTCGGTTTGTCAAGATTAGAAATTGGTGTACCGTTTAGAAGTTTCACCAACTACCACGGTCTCGAAGGCAACCTGAAAGATATTTATTGGTTCAGCGGGCATCTATATGTATCTACCAGTAAGGGCGTATTCTATCTGGAAAAAAGTCTCAACTACAAAAACACGGTGTATTATGTGCCAGTGAAGGGAGGAAAAGCCACAGCCACTACTGCTTCCGTATCAAAAAAACAGAAAAAAGCCCAGCGATCCAGAGGAGTGAAAAAAGGCCCAACTTCCGGAGGAAATACGAAAGGGACGACTACTAAATATGAACGGCGAGTAAAAAAGCATCTGGTGAGTTCTGGGTATGAGTTCATCAAAGTAGACGGCATCGAAGCGAAGTGTGAAAAATTTATTCGATATAAGAAAAAGCTACTGGTTGCCTCTTCCAATGGTCTGTATGAAATCAAAAAAGAATACAACAAAGTAGAGAAGGAATTCGAGCACTTGGCTGAGCTTGTAGTTCATGAGCCAATAAGATTTACTTTTATTGATAATCATGAAGGTCGCCTTGTAATTGCGAATCACTACAATGAAATCAAACTGTATAATCACGAAGATGAGATTTGGGTGCAAGAAGATCAAATCGATTTTCATGGGGAAATGGTACTCAGTGCCCTCCACCAACACAATGGCATCACCTGGTTTGCCACTCCTAGCCACCTGTACAGATATGACTCACTATCCTCGACTTATCATGATTTTCGCGAATACAAATACCACAACCAGTTTATAGATGAAGTAAGAATAGCTGCCATAGACAATCAGCTTTATTTAATTAACTCCATAGGGTACTTCTATCTAGACGGTGCCAAAGATACCATTCTCGAAGACACCACCTTGATGCAAAAAATAGGTCGGCCCATCAAGCATTTACAAGAGCATGGAGGGAAAGTTTGGGTAAATAATGGAGAGGCTTGGTATCAAATCAATAGAAACAAATCTGTGATCAAACGAGAGATTTTTGGTCTATTTCCTGACATGTCTTTCATTACCAACTATAGAGACAACATTTGGTTGATAGATGATTCTCACGAGTTACTCAAGTATTATCCAAGCCAGGATGACTCACTGATTTGGAGAAATCACATGTATCTGCGTGAAGCAAAAAGTAACAAAGGAGATGTGAACATCAATGTGAAGGGACCTATAGCTTTTGAACATGACGAGAATTCCTTCTATTTTGAAATGGCCAGACCAGACTACCGCGGATTGCTACAAATAGAATATCAATATATGCTTAGCGGTCTAAATGATAGTTGGTCTGAGTGGTCTACAAATAATCATATCAGCTTCAACTACTTACCTCCAAACAAATACAAACTTGACATCAGGTCTCGGGATCACTTTGGTCAAATCCAGCAATTAAAAACGGTGAAGTTCACCATCAAACCTCCTTACTGGCAAACGCTCTGGTTCTATGGCTTGCAGATTATATTCATGACTGGTTTGGTGATAGGTTCGGTAATTATGAACCGTCAGGCACAACAGAAGTACGTGATTGTAACCGAAGGGCTAACCATTCTAACGATAGTCATGGTCATCGAATTTTTGCAGACCGTGGCTGGTGGAACCTTAGGTATTGAAAGTACGCCGGTGATTGACTTTATGATCGATGTGGTGATTGCGCTTTGTGTATTCCCATTAGAGCAGTTTTTGAAAAAACTAATGAAAGTAAGCCGACAAGGTCCAGGCTTGAATGGAATGGCCTTTCTGGATTTGTTTAAGTTCTCTAAACCTGAAGCGCAAAAGGCAAAGGCCTAAAAATATTCCTCAAACAACAGAGGCCATGGATTATACCATGGCCTCCGTTGTTAAGCTTTTTTATTCAATAGGATGATTTGTCACCAACTTAATACCCAAACAATCAAAATAACAACTGCCAGCAATACAAAGAAAATTCCAACCCTATTTCGAAACGCTTGTTTTGCCTTTGCTTTTTTCACCATAATTAAATAGTGAATATCTTCTTTAGTGACTTTAAATTTAATTTTTCTTCTGGAGAAAAAACGATCTTTTTTTGATCGGTAATAAGGCTCAGTTGCTTTCAGTAGTTTTCGATTGTCATCAAAACTTTGCTTGCCCTGCCTGGAAAATCCTATCCCTCCTGTCATTACAAAAGTTCATTCGCCAAGTTAGCCAACTCAGAACGTTCACCTTTCTCCAGGTTGATATTAGCAAAAAGCTCTTGCCCCTGAAGGCGATCTACCAAGTAGGACAAACCATTACTTTGTGAATCAAGATAGGGTGTATCAATCTGATGTATATCTCCTGTAAAGACAATTTTAGTATTTTCTCCGGCACGCGTGATAATCGTTTTTACCTCATGTGGGGTCAAGTTCTGTGCCTCGTCCACTATGAAATAAATATTGGATAAGCTTCTTCCTCTGATATAAGCCAAAGGTGTGATCAACAGTTTTTCTTGATTCACCATGTCGGTCAATCGTTTGTACTCCTTATCCGTCTCCTTATAATGATTTTGAATAAACTTCAGGTTATCCCAAAGTGGCTCCATATACGGATTGAGCTTGGACTTGATATCTCCAGGTAAATAACCAATATCTTTATTACTCAACGGTACAATCGGTCGTGCCAAGTAGATCTGTTTGAACTCGCGCTTTTGTTCCAATGCGCAGGCCAGTGCCAATAAGGTTTTACCTGTACCTGCCATTCCGGTTATAGCCGCCAGCCTTACATCCGGGTTCATCATACAATGAATCGCAAAAGCCTGCTCTGCATTCCGTGGCTTGATGTTGTAAACCGTTTTCTTTTCTACATGACCCAATTTTTCTGTCACAGGGTTGTAAAAACTCAGCGCAGAATTTTTAGGGCTTTTGAGAATGTAATACCCGTTGTTATGAAACGCATAGTCCTTAGCTACTTTCTTAGGGTCTATTTCTCCTTTTTTGTAAAGTGTATCTATAGCTGTAGCTGGCACTTTACCTACCTCGTACTTTCCAGTTACGAGTTCCGAAGCATCCTTGATCTTTCCGGTTTCGTAATCCTCAGCGGTTAGGTCCAGGGACTTCGCTTTCAACCGGAGATTGATGTCTTTCGAAACCAAAATCACTTTCCGCCCCTTCTCTTCTTTTTTGAGTCTGAGGGCAGCATTTAGAATTTTGTGGTCATTTTTTCTATCCCCAAAAATCCTAACAGCATCAAAATCGGGATCGGCCTCCGAGTGCATGAGCACTTTAAATTTTCCTTTGGTTTTCCCATTGAGCGGAATCCAATCCTGAAGCATATGGTCCTTCGCTAATCCATCCAAAAGTCTGGCAAATTCACGTGCTTCGAAGTTTAATGTATCGTTGCCTTTTTTGAAATTATCTAACTCCTCTAATACCGTAATAGGTATCCCAATATCATGCTCCGCAAAGTTCATTATGGAGTCATGTGAAAAGAGAATTACTGATGTATCAAGGACAAATATTTTTTTCTCACTACCTTTCTTCGCCATATCAATGTAGGAATTAGTTCTTTAGTAAAATGGAAAATTTTACATTAATCTACAAGCGAACCGAACGATTATCGGGGATTTAATAGGAAGAAATTTTTAACATTTCCAGAGAGTCAACCCCGGAAGTATTTTCAACGGTTGTTTGTTAATTTATTTGTTAATCCAAGCCTTTCTTAATTTCAATTGAGCTTCTGAAGGATTATCCGAAAGCATTACAGATGATTCAATTTTCCTGTCGATTTCAATGGCTTCCGCTTTTAGTTTTACTTTTTTGAGTTTACCCTTCTCATCGCTTCGCAACACTATCGCCTGGATTTTGTCTCCAACCTGATGACGATCTGTAAAAGCCAGGAATTCTTCCTCATAGTTTTCAATATCAATTTCAACACCATCAAATTTGTAGATGATATCACCAACTTCGTATCCCATTTCTTTACCGAATATATTCATCTGATCAATAGATTGAATAATCAATCGGTTATCCGATTCATTCACAGAAAAACTGAGGTGCCCTAGCGACAATTCTTTTTCAGTTCGTGCACGCTCAAACGCCACTCCAACTTTCTCAAGCACTTCTTCATAGGGTATAGAAGTAGTTCCTTCCACATACGTAGAAAAAAACTCTCGAATCTCAGGATAGGTCATTTCAGTAATGACATCAAATAACTCCTCATCTTTAAATGATTGTGTTTTGCCATACTTCTTTGCTAGATCGCGCATCATATCTTGTACACCATACTTCCCTTCGGACAATTCCCTCAATCGTATATCCAATGCCATCCCAATCAAGGCACCCTTCTGATAGACATTGCCATATTCATCTTTTGTTTCCCCAAGACAATGAAGACTCAATTCGGTAAAAGGTAATTGATCATCAAATCTGGAAGTGGATTGAGCAATCTTACCTTCCAATACATTCAGATATTCTGCTAGTGACATCTCCCCATACTTTACCTGAGCCAAACCTGCGGCGTATTCCGTCATTCCCTCATACAACCATAGATGTTTTGACATTTTCGGATTGATAAAATCAAAATCACCGATTTCCTCGGAGTGCACATTGAGAGGGGTTAGAATATGGAAAAATTCGTGAGCCGCCACATCTCGAATCACTTGTGCCAATCGAAATGGATCTATTTCTGGCAAACAGTAAAATGAAGAATATGAATGCTCTAACGCACCCAACTTGCCAGATAAAGGACTGGTATCAAATAAATAAATGATAAAGGCATATTTATTTACTGGCAGCTGCCCAAGATATTCGTGTTGTGCTTTGAGGGTTGGTTCAACTTGCTCCTTTACGAAAACTGGATCTAAAACTTTATTGGGAGAATAAACAGCGATCAATATCTCAGCACCGCCAATTTCGAAAGTCGTGGTATCAGGCGACGAATACATAATTGGCCCATCGGCAAGATCGAAATAGTTAGCAGCCAAAAAGACATCTGACGAGTTGCTTGTAGATACTTTATCCAATGCAGAAGCGCCATACATTCCCATAGGGTAATCTATATGCAATTCGTAAGCAAAATCCTTCATGCCCTGCAGGTAACCAGCAAATCCGAAGGTATTGATGACAAAGTTCTTTCCCTCTTCTATATTAGTACCGGCCGGCTCAAATATGAAATTAGATTTATCAGAATCAAAAGTATCGTCGATCCAATAGGAAACTGACGCCAGTGCTCTGCTCTCCTTTACTAAAATTCGATTGTCTGTCAGTCGCTGAGTTTCCAGCTCATTGCCTTCAGTATCAATTGCCTTGAAATCAGTGAAAAATCTACCAAAATCGTAAATAGAATAAGTACCTGGTACGATCTTAGGCATTCGGAATTCTATTTCTTCTGCTTCGACCTTCGGCACCTTACAGATCACTTTTACTTTATCATCCACCACCGTATTCAAATCGATGGAAATGGTATATTTCTCTTGAGCCAGTAGAGAGGTAGAAATACACAACAAGGCAACTAAAAAACTGATCCTAATATTCATCTGATAAAATTTTCTCAATAATATGGCGTATCTCTTTAAAAACAAGAGCGAATGATGCAAAAGGCATCTCATGTCTCATTTTAATTGTTTCTTAAGCAGGATTCGGTTTTCAGAAGATTCGACTCGTGGCTCTACCTCAATGATTTCAAAACCAGATTTCAAGGCGAAATGAAGCATATTCTTATGACGATTTCGAGTTTTCAAAATCACAGAATCAAAGCCTTCTTCAATCGCATACTGCTCTTGAAAGTCTGCCAGTACTTTAGCCACTCCCATTTTTCTAAACTTTGGGAGCACACCTCCCATCCAAGTATAAAAAGAGGAATTACCTAACTTATCATAACCCACCTTGAATCCAGCCAACTCACCCTCCACTTGCGCAATCGCAATAAGGTGTTTTTTACTTTTCAGTCTATCTTCGTAAACCTCTTTATCGTGCGGATTGTCAAACTCAGGAATTTCATTGCTGAGTCTCACTACCTCCTCGATAGAACCTTTCCGAACGATTACCCTATTCACGCTCATTTTTTCTTAAAACTTCCGAGGATGATATTGAATGGGTCAACTTTCACCTCTTTAATTTCATCACACACCCATTCAATCGTTTGACTTTTCTCTCTGAGTGTCACACGTTTATTTTCCTGATTTCCATTTTGATAGTCTATCTGAATATCAAAATCCAATTGATAAACGTATTCCGTTTGCTGTTCAAAATGGATCAACAATTCCCCTTTTTTATAGCTCCAACTATATCGGATATCAGGTGCTCCTGGGGTATAAAACCACTGCTGAAAAAATTTATTTAAGTCCGAATCTGAAATTGAATTCGCTATCGAAATAAAATCCTTTGTACTCGCCAAGTCGTATTTGTACTGCTCGTAAAATGCCAGCACGATTTTTTGAAACGTTTCTTCTCCTACCTGATAGCGGAGCATTCTCAACATCCAGCCTGCCTTATCGTAAGTCATGGGATTCATCAGTTTGTTCAAGTTGGATTGAGGTTGTTGAACGATCATTTGATGAGGGTTCTTTCTTTGATATTTCAATACTTTTTTCTCCTCTTCCTCCAGCTTGGCCAAAAGACTGTCCATACCCAATGCTACCTCCACCCAATAATTTTCAAAAAAGGTGGCAAAGCCCTCACTGATCCAAAGATCTGCCCAATCAGTCTCAGTCACAGCATCACCAAACCACTGATGAGCAATTTCATGAGCTATCGTTTTATTAATTTTTTGTTTGCCTGTCAAAGACATCTCTGGGTAAAAGATATTTCCCGCATTCTCCATCCCACCAAATCTAGTGCTCGATTCTACTTGATCGCATTTTGAAAAAGGGTACTCACCCATATAGTCTATCAGCATTTCGTAAATGGCCGGTACCTCAGAAAAATCATGTAGCGCCAACCGTTTCGATTTTCCATATACCCAAGCTGTTATTACCCCTTCATCATCTAGAGGTCGGGTTATAAATGGGGCCACTCCAATTACCATCACCTTAGCAGAAATCGGTTTGCTCATCTTCCAAATAGTTTCTTTCCAATCTGAATTTAGAAGTCGCTCGTTTTGCAAGTCTCCATTTGACACCACCTTATACTTGGCCGGCGCAGTTACTCTAAACTCGCAAGTAGCTTTTTCTGATGGATGATCGATGACCGGCAGCCAATGATGTGCACGATCCGGCCAATGTTCAGCGAAAAAAGTACGCTCACCATATTTGTTTTGAGAAATGACCAAACCATCCGAAGGAATACCTTGATAGGTCACAATCAATTCAGCCGATCCACCAATCTCAACGGCATTTGGAGTAGACACTTTTAAAACATCTGATTGATGCAGGTAATCAACTTCCTTCCCATCAAATGAAAGTTCATTTATTTCCATTCCGGTGTTGGCAAAATCCAATACCGTGTAGTCAGGCACAACATTAGGATAGTTAATGGACACAATAGCGATGGCTCTTACCACATCACTTGTGTCATTCAAAACAACATCAAACCGATAGTTTTGTATATCGAATACTGCCGTCTCTGGCCTTTGAGCAAACGAAAAACTACTCAAAAGAAGCAGGTAAATTAAAATCAATAGACGGTGATGAAATGAGTACATGAATTTTGGTTTTAACCAAAAGTAAGACTAAATAAGAATTGAAAATAAAAGATTTGACTAACGGTCGTATGAGTCTACGTCGAGTCTAAAATTGGGATCAATTGCTTTGGCTTCAGCTATAACTCGCCTCGCTGCAGACGATCTGCCCATGGCTTGTAAAGCCTGTCCTTCAATCCGATATTGCCACAAACTATCGTCCCAAATTTCTTTGGTCCAAGAGACTGCATCCACAGCTTGCTGATATTGACTCAAATCCAAGTGAGTCTGGGCCACTTTCATATAGATGTCGTAGTGTGACGCCGGAACCATACTCGCATTGATCACAATGGGGTAGGCACTACCAATCGTCACCTCGTATTCGGAAGACGCCAAGTCCGCTCCAATTTGATAATAGTTTAAGGCCATTTCCAGATCTTTCATACCATCCTCATAAAGCATTCCCATCTCCAGGTAAAAACTGGTCGTTCGGTACCCATACAAATGCATCATCTGAAACATCTCTAAAGCTTTACCGATTTCACCCATTCCTTGATAAGCCGCAGCCATTTTTTTGAGATAAGAAATGGTGTTGCTTACAGAATAGTCTTTGAGCAAGTCATAGTGATTGATAGCTTCCTCATATTCGCCTGCGGATAAAAAATCATCACCCTTGTCTTTGATCTCTTTCAACAAACCGTCCTTAAAATCCTTCATATCTTGTTCCTCATACCAAAAGGACCCCATGCCGCTGATCAATTGAAGGCTTTGTTCCAAATCTCCCCTATTATGAATAGATTTCACTTTGTTGAATACCGTCCTTCTTCCAGCCAACAACTCTTCCTTCTGACGCTCCTCATACTGCTTGTTGAGATACATTCCAGTAGTAATGATCAACGCTACTGAAAACGCAAATAGAAAGGCATAGGCCGTCGCCTTCCAGTTACTCATTTGGGGAGTGTAATACCTTTCTCTTCTTTGAGGAGGATAGGTCCTTCTGTAAATTGGATTAGCAATCCCGTGAGTAGATGCTCCATACTTCAACATCATATCATGCTTGGATCTCTTGTATGGATTGGAAAGCACCTGATGAGCCTCGTTCACTTGTTTAAACAACTCTTCCATGTTCTTATCTCCTGCGTGCTTGTCCGGATGGTAGCTCAATGCTTTCGATTTGAATGCGGCCTTGATCTCTGCGTCAGTCGCATTAGAAGAAACACCCAAGATGTGATAGTAATTTATCATTTCAGAGATTTGCGTGTCAAATAAAACGTAGGAAAACAAAAAAAGGTACTACTTGCTTCTATTTTTGCCAGACATGGCTAATAATGACAAAATTATACTGCCCGAAAAGTACTACCTGGACAATTTTAAATACGTCCTCAATTTTGTCATAGACAAGTATGAACCGCTGCTTTCGGACGCTGAAATAGCGTTTATCACCAACTTCACAACACTATCAGAAGATGGCCAGTGTCTATATGTAAGAGTTAGCAATAGAAAAGGGCAGTTTTTCAGAAAAGAAAAATTGATTTATCCCGAAATCATTAATCTAGACGACGCCCACGAAGAACTGTTGGATCGTAATTTTCTAGTTAGTAAACCTTCGCTTGAGGTCGACGAATGCTTTCAACTCATCAACATTTATAACAAGCCTGAAATTATTCAGATCGTTAAGCCGCTGGATGTTGAGGTCAATAAGAAACTAAAAAAGGATGAGCTGATCTTGAATTTGCTTGAGAGCTGTGACACTGAAATGCTGCAACAATCCTTCTACACCGATTCTATTATTACCCAGGGCGCTCGTGAGGAGTTGGATATGGTGAAGTTATTTTTCTTTGGACACAACAACGGGGACATGTCGGACTTTGTTATACGGGATGTCGGCCATGCCAAGTTTATGGAAATAGACGAGTCTAAATTGGGGACTTCATTTGACTCCAGAGAAGAAGCAGAAGCCGTTAGGCAACTATCTCAACTAAATAAAGAGTTTTATTTGTTGGAAGATGCGGTTTCACCTTTAGATGTGTATGAATGGTTTACAGCGATTGAAATCGGCTATTTCCTGAATATGGATAAAGCCAAACAACGAGCTGACAAGTTACTGCACAAAGTGGGCTACCACCTTGAGAAACACAAATATTTCGATGAAGCTTTAGAGTTATATCATCTTTCATCTGCCTCTCCGCTAAGAGAACGAAGGATACGGATCTACAACAAGCAAAAAGATTTTGATAAATCTTTGGCTCAGGCCAAACAAATACTGGAAGACCCAAACGACAACAAAGAGTATTACATCGCCCAGGATGTACTCAACAAACTTGACAAGAAACTTAAGACGACCACGCTTAGACAAAAAGAAGGTATTACTATTCCAGTTGACGCCAGCTATCAAAATCGTGTGGAGCAGGGTGCATTGGTCCATTTCGAAACCGAAGGCTACCAAGGTTATCACTCTGAAAATTCTATATGTAGAAATGTGTTCGGACTGTTCTTTTGGGAGGAAATCTTCGACCCAAAATACAACAGCCTGCATCAGCCGTTGCAGCGAAATCCGTCAGACATCTATGACAAAGATTTTTACAAAAAACGTAAAAAAGCTATAGCTAACAAGCTTCAAAACACAAAATCAAAGAAACAACTTTCAAAAATACTAGAGACAAGTGCTCAATTGCGCTATGGTATTTCCAATCCTTTTGTACATTGGGAGAAAAGCATGATAGAAGCGATGTGGCAGTTCTTGGCTTTTGCCAAACTGAAACAAATCAAATCTCTTTTGGCCGAAATGGCCATCGACCCTAAAAACCGATCTACCGGTTTTCCTGATTTATTTGTTTGGAAAGAAAAGGAATATTCCTTTTTTGAAGTCAAATCTCCCAATGATAATTTGTCCGAGAAACAATTGTTTTGGCTAGAACATTTTCAAGAATGGGGTATTCCAGCAGAAATTGCGCTGGTGGAATGGACTTAAACATCCAGCATTTCCATAAGCTTGGTCGTAGTTTTCCAATTTCTCGAAGTGCCTTTTACTTTTAATTTCCGCTCTATGGTATTGTGGTCAAGCTTGGACTTGCCTGCGCCATTCACATAAAACAAATACAAATTTAAGCCTACTTTTGTAAACTCCTCTGGCCCTGAATGAAAGTCCTCTAATACTTTAATATTCTCTTCACTGGGCTCTTCAGCAAGAATGGTTACATAAAGCTTGGTGATCTCTTCATTGCAATCATTTATGAATGGATTATTACTAAAAGTCTCTGTCCATTCTTCTTTAGAACGAACAATAACAGGCACATCAAAGCCAAAAGTATCTTCGATGTTATTGTGGATTTGACTTTCCAAGTTTTTCTGGTCGGTCTCAGAAGATTCAAATACAATATTGCCGCTCTGGATATAGGTTTGGATATTTTCATACCCAAGTTTATCCAGAGAAGACCTTAACGCATCCATCTTGATCAATTTCTGTCCACTTACATTGATTCCCCTTAAAAGGGCTACATATTTCGTCATAAATTCAATTCTAAAAAAGGTTAAGCAAAAGCTAACTCTTATTACGAACAATCGTTCATAGTAGCTGAACTAAAAATGTTTTCAATCAAACCAAATTTAAACTTATGAAAAAGTTAATCTATCTCTTCATCCTTGCACCATTTTTGGCCCAAGCTCAGGAGACACCCAAGCCCACTACTTATCAGGAAGAATTTGCTGGCGGAATGAACTACAGTCTGGATCAAATTGTAAAACTGATCGACGTGTTTCCACAAGACAAAATGACCTGGAGACCAGGCGAAGGCGTGCGCAGTGTATCTGAAACCATCTTGCACATTGCCGGATCTACGTATATGCTATCCAGCGCATTGGGTACTCCAATGCCAGAGGGTATCGACCCGCAGGGCATCGAAAAAGCGACAACGGATAAAGTTGAAATTTTAAAGTACGTAAATGATGCCTATGCTTTTTCATCTGATGCCGTGGCCAGCGTAAGCGATGAGCAAATGGATGAAATGGTGGAGTTGCCCTTTGGCACTTTCTCCAAAAGGGCACTGATCATGATTATTGCCACACATAGCTACGAGCACAAAGGCCAGTTGATTGCCTATGCCAGAGTGAATGACATTACCCCTCCATGGAGTGGCGCTGAATAACGAAATTTACGAACGGTTTAATGATCAGGGATTGCTTTAATAGGGCAATCCTATTTTTTTGTAAATGAAATGCATCAGCCAGGCAGGACCAATCAAAAGAAATTGCACATCCTTTAGAAATGAAGGCTTCTTCCCTTCTACGTTATGACCATAAAACTGTCCGACCCAGGCAATAACAAACACAGCAATACTTATTTGCCATACTGGAGCTATACCCAGTTGCTCAACAAACAAAGTCAAATACAAAAAGCCCATGACGGCAACAGCCATTCCTACAAATAGCGAAAAAGACAAAGTGAAATAATACATCAAAACGGCCATCAGCGCGATAGTTGCCCAATTCAAAAAAGGACTATGTGTTTTTGAAAAAATTACCACCAGCCAGTCATTTGGAATAGACCAAAACAGACCGACAATACTCCAAAAAATAGCTGGCACACATATCCAGTGGATTAATTTGTTGGTTGGATTTTGGTGACTCTCACCGTACTCCGAAAGAAGCTGATCAATTTTTCTCATGACAATGTTGTTTTTCTTATCAATGATAACGATTTCTGAATAAACATCCCATCCCAATCCTTCACCAATCGTCTATTTTACTTTAATTTTGCGGCTTCTAAAAAATTACAAAATGATTCTAAGCGAACAGGAAATTAACAGACGTCAGATCAGAGAAAAATTGATCGAATCTGGCATTGACCCTTATCCATCTGACACTTTCGAAGTGAACGTGACTACTAAAGACATTCACGAAAACTACGAAAAACGAAAGACGGACTATAAGGCCATTTCTATCGCTGGACGATTAATGACCAGAAGAATCATGGGGTCCGCTTCATTCGCTGAAATTCAGGACTCCACGGGTAGAATTCAAATCTACCTTAGAAGAGATGATATCTGTCCAGATGAGGATAAAGCACTTTACAATACTGTGTTCAAAAAGATGATGGATATTGGTGACATCATTGGCATCAAAGGATATGTATTTACTACCGAAGTAGGTGAGATTTCTATCCATGTGACAGAATTGAAATTGTTGACCAAATCTTTGAAGCCACTTCCAATCGTGAAGGAAGCTAAGGACGAAGAAGGCAACATGAAAACGTATGATGCTTTCACCGATCCAGAATTGAGATACCGACAGCGCTACGTGGATTTGATCGTGAATCCAGAAGTTCGTGACACTTTCGTAAAACGTACACAGCTGGTTAACTCCATGAGAAATTTCCTAGCTGAGAAAGGCTACTTAGAAGTAGAGACTCCGATTCTCCAGCCTTTATATGGCGGTGCAGCGGCACGTCCGTTCAAAACGCACCACAATACGCTCGACATGACTTTGTATTTGCGTATTGCCAACGAATTGTATTTGAAACGATTGATCGTGGGTGGCTACGATGGTGTTTTTGAGTTCTCCAAAGACTTTAGAAACGAAGGCATGTCTCGATTCCACAATCCAGAATTCACGCAAGTGGAGCTCTACGTAGCCTACAAGGACTACGAATGGATGATGGACTTGACAGAGGCAATGGTTGAAAAAGTAGCCATGGACCTGCACGGCACTACAGAAGTCCAAGTAGGAGAAAACATGATCAATTTCCAAAGACCTTGGAAACGATATACGATGTTTGAAGCCATCGAACACTTCACCGGCATCGACATCTCCGAAATGGGAGAAGATGAATTGAGAGAAACGGCTAAAAAACTAGACGTACCTACAGATGAGTCTATGGGTAAAGCCAAATTGATCGACGAAATTTTCGGAGAGAAATGCGAAGGTCAGCTGATCCAGCCAACTTTCATTACAGACTACCCAGTGGAAATGTCACCACTTGCTAAGAAGCACAAGAGCAAACCAGGATTGGTAGAGCGATTTGAGGCGGTTGCTAATGGTAAAGAAATTTGCAATGCTTTCTCCGAGCTTAACGATCCGATCGATCAAAGAAAGCGATTTGAAGAGCAACTAGAGCTAGGCAAACGTGGAGACGACGAAGCTATGGTACTTGACGAAGACTTCTTGAGAGCGCTAGAATACGGAATGCCTCCAACGGCAGGATTGGGAGTAGGGATTGATCGTCTGACGATGATGATGACTAACTCTAACTCCATCCAGGATGTACTGTTCTTTCCTCAGATGAAGCCTGAGAAGAAAATCGAAGCATTAACTTCTGGACAGTACGAAGAACTGGGTGTTGCTAAAGAGCTAATCCCTATCCTTCAGAAACTGGGTATGGTGACTAAGGAACAGTTCGCTGACGCGAAGGACAGTAAGCTATTTAACGATGTATGCGGTACGCGTAAGAAGTTGAAACTGAAAGAAGTGAAGAATCCATCATTGGAAGATGTGCAAGCGTGGATTGAGAAAGCTAGTTAATTAACAGAGGCCAACAATATTTAAAAGCCAGCACAACTTGTGACTGGCTTTTTTATTGGCCTTTTCTTACCTCCTTAACCCTAATAAATTTTATTTTAGCCATATCGACTAGATGGCCTTCATCTTCGTTATCATTCAAAATTAAAGTTCGCAGGCATATCCATGCTAAAAAATATATTCTCTAGGAAACGTAGGACATTAGTCATCGGCATTCATGGTCTGAGCAACAAGCCACCCAAGAAGTTGTTGACACACTGGTGGCGAAGATCTATCGAAGAGGGGCTTTCCAAAATCGAAGGAAGCCCCACCAAATTCGACTTCAAGATGATGTACTGGGCGGACCTACTCTACCCTACTCCCTTGAGCTTAAATGCCAAAGATCCTGATGACCCTTTGCATATCGACGAACCCTACATTTCCGAAAAACAATTGAAGGTAAAAGCCAAAAGAGGCCTTATCCAAATATTTAAAAATTTGATTCAGTACATCAAAGAAATTGTTTTTTTGAGCAAAATAGGATTGAATAAATTTAGAAAGCCTTTTAACGCCATTGTTAAAATTGGATTCAAAGATTTGGACACCTATTACAATGAAGAGATTCCGAAAAATGAACAGATGTTTGAGGACTATTTCAGAAATAAAGTAAGAAGTCGATTCATCAAATTACTCCTAAAAAATAAAAGAAAGGATATCCTAATAGTCGCTCATTCCATGGGATCCATTATCACCTATGATGTCCTGCTATCTCTTAAGCATCGAGTTAAGGTGAAATATTTTATAGCGTTAGGTTCTCCCATGGGCCTGCCGCTGATTCGAGAAAATATCATGAAGGATCATCATCTTCCATTCGATGAAGACGAAGAAGCTTTTCCTCCTACGCCAGAAGGTGTGGACAATTGGTACAGCTTCTGCGACAAAGAAGACAACATCGGTGCTCACTACAATTTGGCCGACTACTATGTAGAAAATGTGAGAGGCGTAAAGCCAATTGGTAAATTCGTAGAAAACAACTACAAAGAATGGGTCACAGACAATGCCCATAAGTCGTTTGGCTACTTGAGATGCATTGAAATGGCTGAAGTAGTCAATGAATTTCTATTAGGTGGACGTTCTTCATTACTGGCCAAAGGCAAACAGTTCTTTAAGCGAATGGGACGGGAGCAGGGGTGATTTCCTCTTCACTTCGAACGCATGTGAGAAGTCCCCATCAGCCTACGCTGCCGCAGGGGATATCTCCCTTCGGTCGATATGACGTAGTACTCTGCCTTTGTTGGAGTTGTCTCCAACAAACTGTCGATGCGATTCGGTAGCTGCAGTGGCTTGTTGGTCACAAGGCCAACAAGGGCATAAAATGGAGGAAAGACTTGAGTCTATTCCCTGACGCTCCATATTTCATAGATTGGATCTCCTTTACTCGACAAACCTGAATGATGCCAATTGTCATCGATCAACTCATAATTAAACTTCAGACTAATTCCCGCTTTGGAGTCGTCTTTTGAAAAGAACTCGATGTTTTCGGTGTACTCATTGTTAGTAGTCGTATATGTACCACCACCACAGCCGATAAACTCTTTGGTCTCTGTATTGTAGGCAATCCATTGAAACCGTGTGCCTGACAATATCTTCATAGTTTTCCTTGGTCTACTGGTATCTCGCAGTTGTGTTTCACCGTTTCTTATCCGCCCAGACATCAGCCAGGCTCCTTTCAATTTCCCGGGTTCTCCACTATCTATCCGACGCCATTTTCTATCCATGCCAATTATCCCCAATTCGTTATCAGAAATGTTCACTTCAAAGCTCACCTCTCCACCAACTTTTGCAGCATTCTCCGAATGAAACTCCACTTTTTCGGTCATGATATCTCCATCCAACTTCCACGTACCTCCGTTCGTATTTACAAACTTTCCGGTAGCCACTTGATAGGTAGTAGCTACTTGATAACCATCAGCAAAGACCACTACGTTCCTTAACTCCTCTCCATTTTCCGCAGTATAAAAAGCTTCCCACGCCCCAATTAGACTTTGCGCCTGAGTTTCCAATAACAGGAAAGTACATACTAGTATTAATAATGTATTTTTCATGGTTTTGAGTTCATATGACTGCATCAATTACTCCCAGAAAGTTAGCTTATTTACTTGAAATCTTGAATAAACCATCCATATAGGCCTGTCTTTCTTAAGCCTTAGATGTTTTGTTAGTCACAAGACTAACAAGTACGGAAAATACTGGAATATATTAGGCATTCAGTAGATATGCTGATCCAGCAAGAACAAAAAAACCGCAAGGATAAGCCTCTGCGGTTTTTGATGTTTTTCCAAACGGATTACTCGGACATTCGCCGAGTAATGGCAGTTGAAGATATTATTTAGCCTGTGGGAAACGTGCAGTTTCGCCTAGCTCTTCTTCGATTCTCAACAACTGGTTGTACTTCGCCATTCTGTCCGAACGAGACAAAGAACCAGTTTTGATCTGACCAGCGTTAGTCGCTACAGCGATGTCTGCGATAGTCGAATCTTCAGTCTCTCCTGATCTGTGAGAGATCACAGCAGTGAAGCCTGCTTTGTGCGCCAATTCGATAGCATCCAAAGTCTCAGACAAAGTTCCGATTTGGTTTACTTTGATCAAGATAGAGTTAGCAGACTTTTCGTTGATTCCTCTTTGTAAGAACTTCACGTTAGTCACGAAAAGATCATCTCCTACTAGCTGACACTTGTCACCGATTTTCTCAGTCAACAATGCCCAGGTAGACCAGTCCTCTTCAGCACAACCATCCTCGATAGAATCAATAGGGTATTTATCCACCAACTCAGCCAAGTAAGCTACTTGCTCTTCAGCATTTCTCTTCTTACCGTTAGGTCCTTCGAATTTAGAGTAGTCGTACTTACCGTCAACAAAGAACTCAGAAGACGCACAGTCCAAAGCAATAGTGATGTCTTTGCCAGGCTCATATCCTGCAGCTTTCACCGCGCTCAATACGCTCTCCAAAGCTTCTTCCGTACCGCCTGTGAAAGCAGGAGCAAATCCTCCTTCGTCACCTACTGCAGTACTCAAACCTTTGTCGTGCAAAATTTTCTTCAATGCGTGGAATGTCTCCGCTCCCATTCTCATAGCCTCAGAGAAAGTCTCTGCGCCAACTGGGCGAATCATAAACTCCTGGAATGCGATCGTCGCATCAGAGTGAGATCCACCGTTGATGATGTTCATCATAGGCACTGGCAACGTGTGTGCGTTAGTACCACCAATGTATCTGAAAAGTGGCAAGCCAAGCTCTTCAGCAGCCGCTCTTGCTACCGCTAGAGAAACGCCTAAGATCGCATTAGCGCCAAGCTTAGATTTAGTCTCAGTACCGTCCAAGTTGATCATCAACTGATCGATGTACTTTTGATCGAATACAGACAAACCGATCAATTCTTCTTGAATGATATCGTTTACGTTGTCTACAGCTTTCAACACACCTTTACCTAGGTATTTGCCTTTGTCGCCGTCTCTTAATTCTACCGCTTCGTTTACACCAGTAGAAGCTCCTGATGGAACCGCCGCTCTGCCCAATACGCCACTTTCAGTAACTACATCTACTTCGATGGTTGGGTTTCCTCTTGAATCAAGTATTTGTCTAGCAAATACACTTTCTATCAAACTCATTTTTTCTTGTGTTTATTAATTAATTGAATGAAGTCGTCGAACAAGTATCTAGAATCGTGTGGTCCCGGAGAAGCCTCTGGGTGATGCTGTACCGAAAATACAGGCTTACCTTTCACACGAATACCAGCTACTGTGTTATCATTCAAGTTAATGTGTGTCAATTCTAAATTATCAGACTGCTCTACAGAATCTCTGTCTACAGCAAATCCGTGGTTTTGTGAAGTCACTTCACTTCTCCCTGTAATTAAATTTTTTACTGGATGATTTAATCCCCTATGGCCGTGATGCATTTTGAAAGTAGTTGCACCGCTAGCTAAGGCAATCACCTGGTGTCCCAAGCAGATTCCAAATAGTGGCTTATCTTCTTCCATGATTTTCTTAGCTGTCTCAATAGCATAACCCATCTCTGCCGGATCGCCAGGACCATTAGATAAGAAATAACCATCTGGATTGTACGCTTTCAATTCTTCAAACGGAGTTTCCGCCGGAAATACCTTACACTGTACGCCTCTATCTGTCAAATTGGTAAGGATGGATTTCTTTACCCCAATATCCAATACAGCAACTTTCAATTCGGCATTCTCATCACCTAACAAGTATGGTTCTTTGGTTGTCACTTTTGTCGCCAACTCCAAATGATTCATACTAGGCACATTCTCTAGTTCAGCCTGCAGCTTCTCTACCTCAGCGATATCAGAAGAGATAATTGCATTCATAGCGCCTTGACTACGAATACTCTTTACCACCTTTCGTGTATCCAAATCAGCAATTCCAACAATGTTGTGCTTTTTTAAATATTCATCCAGAGAATTATCCGCCTCAAATCGGCTATGCATTTCTGAGAAGTCATTGATGACCAATCCTTTAATTTTTGGTCCATCAGATTCTTGTTCTCTATCTACTGCCCCGTAGTTACCAATGTGAGAATTGGTGTTTACTACAATCTGTCCATAGTAAGAAGGGTCTGTATAGACCTCTTGATAGCCAGTCATCCCTGTGTTAAAACAGATCTCTCCACCGCTTGTACCTTCGCTGCCAATCGATGTACCTTCAAACCATTGGCCGTCCGCCAGTAACAAATAAGCTTTTTTCTTTTCCTGTATTTTCATATTTCGTTTGGTGCAAACTCTGGGCTAAAATCAGCGCAAATTTTATGATTTTTTAGACATAAAAAAAGCCATCCCGAAACTAATCGAGATGGCTTATATTTTAATGGAACAATATCACTTATTCCTTATCTTCTTTCTTTTCAGAATCTTCAGCAGACTCTTCCTTAGCATCCGCTTCTGGAGCTTCAGGAGCAGCTTCAGCTTTCACTTCTTCAGGTGCTTCAGCAGCTGGTGCTTCTTCCACCTTAGCATCTTCTACAACCGCTTCAGTAGCTTCTACAGCAGGAGCAGCTTTCTCCGCAGATCCTTTACCTCTTCTACTTCTTCTTGTTTTAGCTTTAGCTGGTGCCGCATCTTTCAACATCAATTCGTTGTAATCAACCAACTCCATGATGCACATTTCAGCGTTGTCACCTAATCTAGCACCTGTTTTCAAGATTCTAGTATATCCTCCCGGTCTGTTAGCTACTTTTTCCGCTACTTCACCGAAAAGGGTAGTTACAGATTCTTTGTTTTGCAAGTAAGAGAAAGCTACTCTTCGAGAGTGTGTTGAATCGTCCTTTGCTCTAGTGATCAAAGGCTCAACATATTTTCTCAAAGCTTTTGCTTTAGCTACAGTAGTAGTAATTCTTTTATGCAAAATCAAAGAAGAAGCCATATTGGACAACATTGCATTTCTGTGCGATGCTGTTCTGCTCAAATGATTAAATTTCTTCCCGTGTCTCATTTTTACTCTTCGTCTAATTTATACTTTGACAAATCCATGCCAAAAGTAAGGTTCTTGTCTGCTACCAATTGCTCCAACTCAGCCAAAGACTTCTTACCGAAGTTTCTAAACTTCATCATGTCCGAAATCTCTAATCTTACCAAATCTCCTAGTGATCTCACGTCAGCAGCTTTCAAACAGTTGTAAGCTCTTACAGAAAGATCTAGATCGTTAAGATTAGTCTTAAGCAATTTTCTCATGTGTAGTAATTCCTCATCTACAGCTTCTGGCTCGCCCGCATCGTGCGTATCGAGGATCATCGTCTGATCTGAGAATAACATAAAGTGCTGTATCAAAATGTTAGCTGCACCTTTCAAAGCATTCTCTGGGTGGATAGATCCGTCTGTTTCTATGTCCAATATCAATTGCTCATAGTCAGTCTTTTGCTCTACCCTTGTGTTCTCAACAGAATATTTTACATTCTTGATTGGAGTAAAGATCGCATCGATCGGAATAAATCCGAAAATTTGCTCAGCTGGTTTGTTGTCCTCAGCAGTCACATAACCTCTACCTTTCTCAATAGTCAATTCTATCTCGAATTTCACTTTTTCGTCCAAGTGAGCAATCACGTGATCTGGGTTCAATACTTCAAATGCTGAAGTAGCTCCTCCGATATCACTACCCTTGAATTCTTTTTGTCCTGATACGCTAACAACAATTTTGCTTTCAGCCACATCAGCAATCTTTTTGAATCTCACCATTTTGAGGTTCAAAATGATTTCTGACAAATCTTCTACAATACCTTCCATTGTAGAAAACTCATGCAATACTCCAGGAACTTTGATACCAGTGATGGCATATCCCTCTAGTGAAGACAATAAAATTCTTCTCAATGCATTACCTACGGTAACACCGTAGCCTTGCTCTAGTGGTTTGAAAGTAAATAAGCCATGAAAGTCATCAGCCTTCTCCATCACCACCTTTTCAGGCATTTGAAATGCTAGTATTGACATAGTTAATTCTTTAATATAAAATTTATGGAAATTTATTATTTAGAGTACAATTCAACGATCAATTGCTCTTTGACAGTTTCAGGAATCTCTTCCCTAGTTGGCAACACAGCTAATTTACCCGTCAATTGGCTAGAATCCCATTCCAACCATGGATATTTGCTTACTACTCCTCTTGACAAACTTTCAGTAATCGACTGAAGTGATTTTGACTTCTCTCTCACAGCAACCAAATCTCCAACTTTCAATGAAAACGAAGGGATGTTTACCAACTCTCCGTTGACCAATACGTGCTTATGTAGGACAAGTTGTCTAGCCGCACTTCTTGTAGGAGCAAGTCCTAGTCTGAATACTACGTTATCCAATCTTGACTCCAATAGCTGAAGTAATACTTCACCAGTAATACCACCTTTCTTAGAAGCTTTTTCGAACAAGTTAGAGAATTGCTTTTCTAGCAATCCGTAAGTGTACTTTGCTTTTTGCTTCTCAGCAAGCTGGATGGCATATTCAGAAGGCTTTCTTCTTCTACCACGGCCATGCTGTCCCGGAGGATACGCCTTTTTTTGCAAAGTCTTGTCTGGGCCGAAGATAGGGTCGTTAAACCTTCTAGCTATTTTCGTCTTGGGTCCGGTATATCTTGCCATTTTATATTAATTCTATAATATTATTAAACTCTTCTTCTCTTAGGTGGTCGACATCCGTTGTGAGGAAGTGGAGTAACATCTTTGATCATTGTTACTTCGATACCTACATTTTGGATGGTTCTAATGGCAGACTCTCTACCCGCACCTGGTCCTTTTACAAAGACCTCTACTTTTCTCAAGCCCTGATCATATGCGGCTTGCGCACAATCCTGAGCTGCTACCTGAGCTGCATATGGCGTGTTCTTTTTAGAACCTTTGAATCCCATTTTACCTGCAGATGCCCAAGACACTACCTGACCAGTCAAGTTGGTCATAGATATAATTATATTGTTAAACGAAGCTTTGATGTGTGCCTGGCCTATCGGCTCAACCACTACTACTCTTTTTCTTCCTTTATCTTTTCTTTTTTGTGCCATCGTCAATTATTATTTAGTAGCCTTCTTTTTGTTGGCAACAGTCTTTCTCTTTCCTTTTCTAGTTCTAGCGTTGTTTTTAGTATGCTGACCTCTTACTGGAAGACCTTTTCTATGTCTCAACCCACGGTAACATCCAATGTCTAACAATCGCTTGATGTTCAATTGAACTTCAGACTTTAGTACACCTTCTACTTTGAAGTTTTCACTGATAAGCGTTCTTACTGCACCCGCTTCTTCATCACTCCAATCATCAACTTTCTTGCTCCAGTCTATGCCTGCTTCAGACAAAATCTTTTGTGCCGAACTACGACCCAAACCAAAAATATAGGTAAGAGAAATCTCACCTCTTTTGTTTCCTGGAATATCTACTCCTGCAATTCTAGCCATAATTATCCTTGTCTTTGCTTGAACCTAGGGTTCTTCTTGTTGATTACGTAAACTTTACCGTTTCGGCGGATGACTTTGCAGTCTGCGCTTCTCTTTTTTACGGATGCTTTAACTTTCATTTTTCTACTATTTAAACCTACACATTCCTCCTTGAGTATCTACTCAGTCAGAACATATCAGCGATTTTTATTTATAACGATAAACGATTCTTCCTTTAGACAAGTCGTAAGGAGACATTTCCATTTTCACTTTATCACCAGGCAAGATTTTAATGTAGTGCATTCTCATCTTTCCTGAGATATGAGCGATTACTTCGTGCCCATTTTCCAATTCAACTCTAAACATTGCGTTAGACAATGCTTCTTTGATTGTACCGTCTTGTTCTATTGAAGCCTGTTTTGCCATTCTTAATTTAAAATTATGCTACTGCTATATTTTGAGATCTACCTTTCAACTTACCAGACTTCATCATGCCTTCGTAGTGTCTCATCAATAAGTAACTTTCAATTTGCTGAAGCGTATCCAATATCACACCAACCATAATCAGTAGTGAAGTACCTCCAAAAAATTGAGCAAAGTTTGTATTAACTCCAGCCATCTGAGCGAATGCTGGCATAATTGCCACCACTGCTAGGAATAAAGATCCTGGGAATGTAACTCTTGTTAACACAGTATCAATAAATTCAGAAGTTGCTTTACCTGGCTTAACACCTGGAATGAAACCTCCATTTCTTTTCATATCATCAGCGATCTGATTTGGATTAACCGAGATAGCCGTATAGAAGAAAGTAAACAACATGATCATGATTGCGAATGTCAAGTTGTATTCCCAAGACTGAAAGTTTGAGAATGTAGTAGCTACATACTGTGCTACGTCACTTGATTCAGCGAAGTATCCTCCTACCATTGAAGGCAAGAACATCAAAGACTGTGCAAAAATGATTGGCATTACGCCAGCTGAATTTACTTTCAAAGGAATGTATTGACGCTGACCTCCGTACACCTTATTACCAACCACTTGTTTAGCATACTGTACCGGTATTCTTCTTACCGCTTGTGTTAATAATACCACTGCCATCACTACGAAGAACAATGCTAAGATCTCAAGCAAGAAGAAAAGCGCTTCGCTCATTCCTCTAGTCACTGCTTCCTGCATCAAACTACCTGGGAATCTAGAGATGATACCGATCATGATCAACATGGAGATACCGTTACCGATTCCTTTGTCAGTAATTCTTTCACCCAACCACATACAGAAGATAGTACCTGCTGTAAGGATGGTCAATGAAGAAAGTGTGAACAAAAATTTATTTTCTAAAACAATCGCATCAGCTGGAATAGCTCCAGCTAAATAAGCACTACCCTGAGCGAATGTGATCGCAATGGTAAGTACTCTTGTGATTTGATTGATTTTCTTTCTACCACTGTCGCCTTCTTTCTGTAACTTCTGAAAATAAGGAACAGCCATAGTTAATAGCTGGATAACGATAGAAGCCGAGATATAAGGCATAATACCTAAACCAAAGATAGACGCATTACTAAATGCGCCTCCTAGCATGGTATCTAATATACCTAATATACCTGCAACGTTGTCGTCTAATTTAGAAGGATCGATACCAGGAAGAACAACGAATGAACCCAGTCTAAAGATGATTAAAAAACCGACTGTATTCAGTATTCTGACCCTTAGATCTTCAATGGTAAATATGTTCCGTATGGTACTAAAAAACTTCTTCATAGATTACAATGCTGTTGCTTTGCCTCCTGCTTTTTCGATAGCAGCGATAGCGGTTTTAGAAAAGTGATGAACTGTAACGTCCAACTTAGCTTTAAGCTCTCCTCTACCCAATACTTTAACTATATCGTTTTTAGCTGCTAAGCCATTTTCTACCAAAGTCTCAACAGTGATAGCAGAAGCTTTAGTTTTCTCAGCTAGCGCTTGAAGCGTATCTAAGTTGATTGGCTTAGTCTCAACTCTGTTAGGACTAGTAAAACCAAACTTAGGCACACGTCTATATAGAGGCATCTGACCGCCTTCAAAACCACCTTTTCTAGAATATCCTGATCTAGACTTAGCACCTTTGTGACCTCTTGTAGATGTCCCACCTCTTCCAGATCCTTGACCTCTACCAATTCTCTTGTCAGATTTAATCGATCCTTCTGCAGGTTGTAATGTATTTAATTTCATCTTTCTATGATTTCAGAAAATTCTAAAATTATTTATTCTCAACAGAAACCAAGTGACTGATCTTTCTGATCATTCCTTCTATCTGTGGCGTCAATTCTTTTTCAACAGATCTGTTGATTTTACCTAGACCCAATGCTTTGATTGTAAGCTTCTGATCGTTAGGTCTTTTTATGACGCTTCTCTTTTGTGTAATAACTACCTTGGCCATCTTATTATCCGTTAAAAACTTTTGACAATTCAACTCCTCTTTGACGAGCAACAGCATAAGGATCTCTCATTTGGCTCAATGCATCGAAAGTAGCTTTCACCACGTTGTGAGGGTTTGATGAGCCTTTAGACTTAGCTAGTACATCATGTACTCCAGCACTCTCCAATACCGCACGCATCGCACCACCAGCAATTACTCCTGTACCAGTTGCAGCAGGCTTCAACAATACATGTCCACCGCCGAACTTACCGATTGCATCGTGAGGCACAGTACCTTTGAAAACAGGTACTCTTACCAAATTTTTCTTAGCGTCGTCGATTCCTTTAGTAATAGAGTCAGTTACTTCATTGGCTTTACCCAATCCGTATCCTACAACACCATTTCCGTCACCCACAACTACGATAGCAGAGAAACTAAATCTTCTACCACCCTTTACTACTTTAGCAACTCTTTTGATCGCAACTACTTTCTCAGTTAATTCGATTTCGCTTGCTTTGATTGCTCTTATATTTTGCTTAGACATAACTCAATTAAAATTTAAGGCCTCCTTCTCTAGCACCTTCTGCTAAAGCTTTAACTTTTCCATGATAAGGATATCCACCTCTATCGAATACTACAGCTGATATTCCAGTACCTGTAGCTTTCTCTGCTAGCTTCTTCCCTACTTCTTTAGAAACCTCAATGTTGACATTGTTTTTTCCAATCTCAGCAGATGACGTAGCTGTCAATGTGTGACCGCTCACATCATCAATCAATTGAACGTATATGCCTTTATTGCTTTTGAAAACAGACAATCTTGGTCTTTCAGCCGTACCAGTAATCTTATTTCTGATACCTCTTCTGATTCTTAGCCTTCTTTGTTCTTTAGTAATCGCCATGTCTCCTATTATTTAGCAGCAGTTTTACCAGCTTTTCTTCTAATAATTTCACCAACAAATCTGATACCCTTGCCTTTGTAAGGCTCGATTTTTCTTAGGGATCTGATCTTCGCACTTACTTCACCAATCAACTCTTTATCCGATGACTCCAAAGTAACTATTGGATTCTTACCTTTTTGAGTTTCAGCTGATGCCTTAACTTCCTTAGGTATTTCCAAGAAAATATTGTGCGAATATCCAAGGTTCAATTCCAAAATCTGACCTTGTACAGAGGCTTTGTAACCTACACCTACAAGTTCCAATTCTTTCTTATAACCTTCACTTACGCCTTCTACCATGTTGAATAACAACGAACGGTACAAACCGTGAAGTGCTTTATGTCTTTTTTGTTCGGTTGGTCTTTGTACTGTAAGTACACCATCCTCTAAGGCAAGAATGAAATCTGTGTCAATTTCTCGCGCCAAAGTTCCTTTTGATCCTTTTACTGTAACTGATCCGCCGTTGATTGTAACCTCAACGCCTGATGGTATAGTAATCGGCTTTTTTCCTATTCTTGACATCTTATTCTAATTAATAAACGTAACACAATACTTCGCCGCCCACATTGTGCTGTCTGGCTTCTTTGTCAGTAATAACGCCTTTGGATGTAGACAAAATGGCTACTCCAAGACCGTTCAATACCCTGGGTAATGCGTCAGACTTAGCATATTTTCTTAGTCCAGGTTTACTTACCCTTTCCAAGTTTACAATCGCAGACTCTTTAGTCTCTGGATTGTACTTCAATGCAATTCTGATTTTCCCCTGGACACCATCCTCATCGAATTTAAAATTCTTAATGAATCCCTTGTCTTTCAACACTTTAGTGAGCTCCTTCTTCATGTTAGAAGCAGGAACCTCCACGATTCGATGATTTGCCTTGATGGCATTCCTCAATCTTGTTAAATAATCTGCTATCGGATCTGTCATTACAGTATACTTTTAACCCCCATTTCTTTACGGGGGTGCAAAGTTAGTTAATATTTTATATTTTAAAAACTCTTTTTACCAGCTTGCCTTAGTAACACCTGGAATTTTTCCATCGCTAGCCATCTCTCTGAATGTAACCCTAGAAATACCGAACTTTCTCATGTATCCCTTTGGTCTGCCTGTAAGCTTACATCTGTTGTGAAGTCTAACTTTAGAAGAGTTTCGAGGAAGTTTGTCTAAACCTTCGTAGTCGCCAGCTGCTTTCAATTCAGCTCTTTTAGCGGCATACTTAGCTACCAATCTTTCTCTTTTTCTTTCTCTGGCTTTTATTGCTTCTCTTGCCATATCAATTATTATTTTTCTTCACGAAAGGCATTCCAAACGCCTTAAGTAGTTCATAACTTTCTTCGTCAGTCTGAGCAGATGTCACGAAAGTGATATCCATACCAGAAATCTTGTTCACTTTATCGATACTGATTTCAGGGAAGATGATTTGCTCTTTTACACCCAATGTGTAATTTCCACGTCCATCAAAACCTTTGTCTTTGATACCTCTAAAGTCTCTTACTCGAGGAAGTGCTACAGTCATCAAACGATCCAAGAATTCGTACATCTTGTCTCCTCTCAATGTTACTCTAGCTCCGATTGGCATTCCTTCTCTCAACTTAAAGTTAGAGATTGAAGTTTTAGCCAAGGTGGCTACAGCCTTCTGTCCTGTAATTTGAGTTAATTCCTCAACACCGGCATCTACCAATTTCTTATCAGACACAGCTGCTCCGATTCCCTTGTTAACAGAGATCTTCTCTAGTTTAGGAACCATCATTACAGATTTGTATTGGAACTTCTCTTTAAGAGCAGGAACTACGTCCTTCTCATAAATATCTTTTAATCTTGGATTAGCCATTTTTGATTACCTCCCCTGTTTTCTTTGAAAATCTTTGCAATTTGCCATTTTCGTCTAGCTTTCTACCAATCTTGGTAGCTTCGCCAGTCGCTGCATCCACAAGCATTAAATTGCTCATATGAATAGATGCTTCAACTTTTTTAATACCACCTTCAGGGCTTTCAGCCGACGGCTTGGTGTGTTTAGTCACCATATTCAAGCCTTCTACGATTGCTCTATATTTTGAAGGAAATACCTCAAGAACAGCTCCTGTTTTTCCTTTCGAGTTTCCTGAAAGTACTTTAACGGTGTCTCCTTTTTTGATGTGAAATTTCATGATCTAAATTTTTCTACGCTATGATAAATTACAGCACCTCTGGAGCCAATGAAACAATTTTCATAAACTGCTTTTCTCTAAGCTCTCTAGCTACAGGTCCGAAGATACGAGTACCTCTTGGTTCACCACTTTCTGCTAACAATACAGCTGCATTGTCTTCGAATCTGATGTAAGAGCCATCTTTTCTTCTTACCTCTTTCTTAGTCCTTACTACTACTGCTTTTGACACAGTACCTTTTTTTAGGTTGGAAGAAGAAAGTGCTGACTTTACTGTTACAACAATTTTGTCACCAACAGAAGCATATCTCTTACCGGTTCCTCCTAATACACGGATGCATAGTACTTCTTTAGCACCACTGTTATCCGCTACACTTAGTCTTGATTCTTGTTGTACCATCTCTTATTTAGCTCTTTCAATTATTTCAACCAATCTCCACCTTTTGTTCTTAGACAAAGGTCTTGTTTCCATGATCTTTACAGTATCGCCGATACCACAATCATTATTCTCATCATGAGCAGCAAATTTCTTTGTCTTGATCATGAATTTTCCGTACATCGGGTGCTTTACTTTACGTAATACCTCTACAGTGATAGTTTTCGACATTTTGTCGCTTACCACTTTTCCGATACGCTCTTTTCTTAAATTTCTGGCTTCCATCTCGAACTAACTTATTGTTGGGCGATTTGTTTAGCCCTGATTTCAGTACTTAACCTTGCTACCAATTTCTTAGCCTCTTTCAATCTCATAGGATTTTCGATTGGCGTGATAGCATGCGCAAATTTCAACTTTGCGTAATTTTCTTTCTCAGCTACAAGCTTGCCTTTCAATTCATCAAGCGATAAGCCTTTGATTTCAGAATTTTTCATAATTTCCTCTATTTATAGGTATTACCCTTGTGCTTGAAAATCTCTTCTAACAACAAACTTTGTTCTCAACGGCAACTTCTGCTGCGCTAATCTCAAAGCTTCCTGAGCTAACTCTTTGCTCACACCTGCAGCTTCAAATAAGATTGTTCCAGGTTTCACGACTGCTACCCAGTATTCTGGCGCACCCTTACCTTTACCCATCCTTACTTCAGCAGGCTTCTTTGTTACTGGCTTGTCTGGAAATATTCTAATCCAAACCTGTCCTTCCCTTTTCATCGCTCTGGTCATGGCAATCCTGGCAGCCTCTATTTGGCGACTAGTAATCCAACCTGGCTCTAGGGACTTAATTCCAAAAGTACCGAAGGCTAAAGTGTGACCTCGCTGTGCGAGTCCCTTTACTCTACCTTTTTGCTTTTTTCTGAACTTCGTTCTTTTCGGTTGTAACATCTCTTAAATATTTTGTTCCTCTAGAGTGAGGGATTATTGTCTTCTTTTTCTTCTAGGACCTTCATTGCCACCTCTTGGGCCACGGTTTCCGCCACCTGCACCTTGGTTGCTCATGCCTACGTTAGGAGATAAATCTCTCTTACCGTACACTTCACCTTTGAAGATCCATACTTTGATACCAATCTTTCCGTAGATCGTATGCGCTTCAGAAATCGCATAGTCAATATCAGCTCTCAAAGTATGCAAAGGAATTCTACCTTCTTTGTACTGCTCAGTTCTCGCCATCTCGGCACCGCCCAATCGGCCAGCCACTTTGATTTTGATCCCTTCCGCTCCTACTCGCATTGAAGAAGCGATTGCTTGCTTCATTGCTCTTCTGTAAGAGATTCTTGCTTTCAATTGCTGAGCGATAGACTCACCAACCAATGCCGCATCCAATTCAGGTCTTTTGATTTCGAAAATATTGATTTGCAAATCCTTTCCAGTAAATGCTTTCAACTCTTCCTTAATCTTATCAACTTCAGATCCTCCCTTTCCAATCACAACACCTGGTCTGGCCGTGTGAATTGTCAAAGTGATTCTTTTAATGGTTCTTTCTACTACAATCTTAGAAATACCTCCTTTAGGAATTCTGGCTTTGATATACTTTCTGATTTTGGTATCTTCTACCAATTTGTCAGGAAAGGTCTTGCCACCGTACCAGTTGGAATCCCAACCTTTAACAATTCCTAATCTTAGTCCTGTAGGGTTTACCTTCTGTCCCATCTTATTTGTTTTCTGAAGTTTCAGTATTCTTTTCTTCGCTCTCTGCGTTGTGGCTATCCACAACCAACGTCACGTGGTTAGATCTCTTTCTAATTCTGTGCGCTCTTCCTTGCGGAGCAGGTCTCAGCCTTTTCAAAATTCTTGCACTATCTACAAAAATTTCTTTTACGTATAGATCCGCTTCTTCAAGCTTCTGATCTTCGTTTTTAGCTTCCCAATTAGAGATGGCAGATAATAATAATTTATCTAATCTAGCAGCACCTTGCTTTGCCTCAAACTTCAGTACGTTTAATGCATGGTTTACTCTTTGGCCTCTTACCAAATCAGCAACCACTCTCATCTTACGAGGAGAGGTAGGTACGTTTTTTAGTTTTGCTACAGCTTCCATAGTTCAGCTAATTATTTTCTTTTGTCCTTTTTATTAATATGACCTCGGAAGTTTCTCGTAGGAGAGAATTCGCCCAACTTATGGCCTACCATGTTTTCAGTTACAAACACAGGGATAAACTTGTTTCCGTTGTGTACTGCAAATGTGTGTCCTACGAAATCCGGAGATATCATCGACCTTCTTGACCAAGTTTTGATCACTGATTTCTTGCCTGAATCATTCATGGCATCGACTTTATTTTCAAGTCTGAAATCTATATAAGGTCCTTTTTTTAAAGATCTTCCCATTGCTTATTTCTTCTTTTTACCAATGATCAACTTGTTAGAATATTTCTTAGGTGCTCTGGTCTTTTGACCTTTAGCAAAGATACCGTTACGAGATCTAGGGTGACCTCCAGACGATTTACCTTCTCCACCGCCCATTGGGTGATCGACAGGGTTCATTGCTACACCTCTTACTCTAGGTCTTCTACCCAACCATCTGTTTCGACCAGCTTTACCCAATCTCACGTTCATGTGGTCACCGTTTGATACGGTTCCGATAGTAGCCAGACAAGTAACAAGTACTAATCTCATTTCACCAGAAGGCAATTTTACAGTTGCGTATTTACCTTCTCTTGCCATCAATTGCACGTATGCTCCAGCACTTCTTGCCATCGATGCTCCTTTACCCGGCTTCAACTCCACATTGTGGATGATTGTACCTAAAGGAATCTCAGATAACAATAGTGTGTTACCCACTTCTGGTGCTACACCCGGGCCAGACAATAAAGTATCGCCAACCTTCACTCCTTCAGGAGCAATGATATATCTCTTTTCACCATCTGCGTAGAATAACAAGGCAATTCTTGCAGTTCTCATTGGATCATACTCAATAGTCTTCACAGTAGCCGGTATTCCGAACTTTTCTCTTTTGAAGTCTATTGCTCTATATTTTCTCTTATGACCTCCACCAACGTTTCTGATAGTCATTCTACCAGAATTGTTACGTCCACCATTTCTGTGAACTGCTTTAGTCAAAGATTTCTCCGGAGTAGAGCTAGTGATCTCATCAAATACAGGTGCAACCCTATATCTGGTACCCGGCGTCATCGGTTTTAATTTTCTTACAGCCATTTTCTAACTATTTATACTCCTCCGTAAAAATCAATTATATCTCCTTCGGCCACTTGCACGATCGCTTTCTTGAAAGAAGCAGTTCTTCCAGATACCACTTTCGATTTAGTGTACTTAGTCTTTGCGTTGCCTTGGTAAACCATTGTGTTTACTTTCTCAACCGTTACTCCGTAGGTTTTCTCTACTGCTTTTTTGATCTCAACTTTGTTAGCATTTTGATCAACTATAAAGCCATATTTCCCACTTTCATTAAGCGCAGAGACTTTCTCGGTAACTAGTGGTTTTCTTAGTATACTCATCTTCTTATTTAGTTAATAAGTTCTGAATTTTTTCAATAGAACCTTCGCAAAGTATCAAGTTGTCCGCATTCAACAAATCATAAGTATTGATTTGATCTGCAGTTGTTACTTTCGTTTTCTGAAGGTTGTTAGACGACAACACAACATTCTTATTGTCTTCAGCTAATACTAGCAACGTCTTCTTATTATTTAAAGAAAGACTTGTCAATAAGCTCTTGTATTCCTTAGTCTTTGGTGCTTCGAAGCTAATGTCTTCAAGAACAGAAATACTTTTTCCAGTTGCTTTGTAAGACAAAGCTGACTTTCTAGCCAAAGTTTTCAACTTCTTGTTTAGCTTGAAAGAATAGTCTCTTGGTTCTGGACCAAAAACTCTTCCTCCACCTCTGAACAAAGGCGATTTGATACTACCCGCACGTGCGGTACCAGTACCTTTTTGTTTCTTTATTTTCTTAGTCGATCCAGCAATTTCTGCTCTTTCTTTCGACTTGTGAGTACCTTGTCTCTGATTCGCTAGGAACTGCTTAACATCTAAATAGATAGCATGATCGTTTGGCTCGATGCCAAAAACGTCCTTAGCCAAATCAACTTTTCTCCCGGTATCCTCACCGTTTCTGTTTACTACGGATACTTTCATGACTATTTCTCTAGAATTACAGTTCCATTCTTAGGTCCTGGTACAGACCCACTAACTAAAATCAGATTCTTCTCAGGAATAATCTTCAATACTTGAAGATTAGTTACTTTGACTCTGTCGTTACCAGTTCGGCCAGCCATTCTCATTCCTTTGAATACTCTCGCAGGATAAGATGCTCCACCAATAGATCCAGGTGCTCTCAGTCTGTTATGCTGACCGTGAGTAGCTTGTCCAACACCACCGAAGTTGTGTCTTTTTACTACGCCTTGAAAACCTTTACCTTTTGAGTTGGCAATTACATCAACAAAATCTTCCTCTTGGAAAATATCTGCTACACTTAGTTCTTGTCCAAGTTCTACACCTCCTTCAAACTCAACTCGGAAATCTCTAAATTCCACTAAGTGTTGCTTAGGAGTAGTTTTCGCTTTCGCGAAATGACCTTTCAAGGCTTTAGTCGTACGCTTTTCTTTACGCTCACCGTAACCAAGCTGTACAGCTGTATACCCGTCAGTGTCTTCGTTCTTAACTTGCGTTACAACGCAAGGACCAGCTTCTATCAATGTGCATGCGACGTTACGTCCATCGGCCCCAAAGATGCTAGTCATCCCAATTTTTTTTCCTATTATACCTGACATTTCAGTATTAAATTTCTTTAATAATTTTCGCCTTTTCGTCCACTTGTTCGGAAAAGGAGTGCAAAGATAGCAATTAATAAATTGCAGTCAAATAATTCCTAAACAAAAAAGTAACAATTCCGTAAGGCACAAAAAAAGAACCACGCTTACACGTGGTTCTCATATTTTTAAAGTCTATTAATTAGACCTTAATCTCTACATCTACACCACTTGGCAATTCAAGCTTCATCAATGCATCTACAGTTTTTGCACTATTAGAGAAGATATCTACCAATCTCTTGTAAGTACAAAGCTGGAATTGCTCACGAGCTTTCTTGTTTACGTGGGGTGACTTCAATACAGTAAACTTTTCTTTTACTGTAGGAAGTGGAATAGGTCCGCTTACTACAGCACCAGTAGTTTTTACTGCTCTCACGATTTTCTCAGAAGACTTGTCTACCAAGTTATGGTCGTAAGACTTTAGTTTAATTCTAATTTTCTGATTCATAACTAATATGCTTTAAACGGCCTCGCCTTTTACCTTTTTAATTACTGCATCCGCAATGTTCTTTGGAACCGGATCGTAGTGTGAGAATGTCAATGAAGCAGTTGCTCTACCAGAAGTCATTGTTCTAAGGTCAGTGATATAACCAAACAACTCAGATAACGGAACGTCCGCTTTCACCACTTGAGAATTTCCTTTTACGTCCATTCCTTTCATCAAACCTCTACGTCTGTTCAAGTCACCAGTCACATTACCAGTATATTCATCTGGAGTAACTACTTCAACACCCATGATAGGCTCAAGTAATACTGGGCTTGCTTTTTTAGCAGCTTCTTTAAATCCAATCTTTGCAGCCAATTCGAATGAAAGAGCATCTGAATCCACATCATGGAAAGAACCGTGATACAATTTCACTTTCATGCTATCCAAAGGATATCCAGCCAAAGGACCATTGTCCATTGCAGATTTGAATCCTTTCTCAATTGCTGGAATAAATTCTTTTGGAATTACACCACCAACAATTTTATTATCAAACTGCAATCCTGTTTTATCGAAATCCTCATCTACTGGAGACAATTCGAATACGATATCGGCAAATTTACCTTTACCCCCAGATTGCTTTTTGTAAACCTCTTTGTGATCCACCAATGATTGGATAGCTTCTTTGTATGCTACCTCAGGAGCTCCCTGGTTGATTTCAACCTTGAATTCTCTCTTCAATCTATCGATGATAATATCCAAGTGAAGCTCTCCCATACCTCTCAAGATGGTCTGACCAGTTTCGTGATCAGTTTCTACTTGAAGTGTAGGATCCTCTTCTACCAACTTAGCGATTGCCATTCCTAGTTTGTCCACGTCTGCTTGAGTCTTAGGCTCAATAGCGTATCCAATTACAGGATCAGGGAATACCATTGACTCAAGAACGATTTTGTGTTTTTCGTCACAAAGCGTATCTCCAGTTTTGATATCCTTAAATCCTACTACTGCAGCAATATCTCCAGCGTGGAATTGATCAATCTGATTTTGCTTGTTAGCATGCATTTGGAAGATTCGAGAGATTCTCTCTTTCTTCATAGTTCTTGTATTAAATACATATGAACCTGAATCCAACTTACCTGAATAAGATCTAGCAAAACACAAACGGCCTACGAATGGGTCAGTTGCAATTTTGAACGCTAGTGCTGCAAAAGGCTCATCTTCAGATGGCTTTCTGACAGTTGGTTCTTCAGTATCAGGATTGATACCTTCGATACCTTCTCTATCCATCGGAGAAGGAAGCAATTCCATTACGTAGTCCAACATGGTCTGAACACCTTTGTTTTTAAAGGCAGATCCACAGAACATTGGAACGAAGTCCATATTGATGGTTGCTTGTCTAGAAGCAGCAATGATTTCGTCTTTACTAATTGAATTAGGATCTTCGAAATATTTTTCCATCAAAGTCTCATCGTATTCAGCTACTGCTTCCAACAATTGCTCTCTGTAATGGTCCACATCATCTACCATATCAGCAGGGATTTCGATTTCTTCGAAAGTCATACCCATATCTGCTTCATTCCAGATCATGGCTTTTCTTTCTACCAAATCAACCACACCTTTGAATCCTTCTTCAGCACCGATTGGTAATTGGAAAGGAACTGCTTTAGTACCTAGTCTCTCTTTTACCTGGTTACACACCATCAAAAAGTCAGCTCCAGCTCTGTCCATTTTATTGACAAAACCTAGACGAGCTACGTTGTAGTTATCTGCTAGTCTCCAGTTAGTTTCAGACTGAGGCTCTACACCATCAACTGCACTAAACAAGAAAACCAAACCATCTAATACTCTCAAAGATCTGTTTACCTCAACGGTAAAATCCACGTGACCAGGAGTATCAATGATGTTGATATGATATTTATTGTCTTTATAAGGCCAGAATACAGTAGTAGCCGCAGAAGTAATAGTAATACCTCTTTCTTGCTCTTGCTCCATCCAGTCCATGGTAGCTGCACCATCGTGCACCTCACCAATTTTATGACTTACGCCTGTGTAATACAGGATACGTTCGGTAGTGGTAGTTTTCCCAGCATCAATGTGTGCTGCAATACCAATATTTCGAGTCAGTTTAAGATCTCTTGCCATCGTTTCCTGTTATTAAAATCTAAAATGTGAAAATGCTTTGTTCGCTTCAGCCATTCTGTGAACGTCATCTTTCTTCTTCACAGCAGCTCCTTCACCTTTAGCAGCAGCAATAATCTCACCAGCCAATCTCTCTTTCATTGTCTTCTCTCCTCTGGCTCTTGAGTATGAAATCATCCACTTAATTCCTAGGGAAGTTTTCCTGTTCGGTCTTACTTCTATAGGAACCTGAAAAGTTGCACCACCTACACGTCTACTTTTCACCTCTACTGAAGGCATGATGTTGTTAAGCGCTTTTTTCCAAGTTTCAAGACCATTCTCACTTGTTTTTTCTTCTACGATAGCTACTGCATCATAAAAGATCGAATAAGCAATACTCTTCTTTCCGTCCACCATCAGGTAGTTCACAAACTTCGATACTAGCGTATCTTGGAACTTCGGATCCGGAAGAATATATCTCTTCTTTGGTTTCGATTTTCTCATTTTTTCTTTAAATCAATTTTTACTTTTTGTCTTTAGGCTTCTTAGCTCCGTACTTCGATCTTCTCTGAAGACGGCCACTTACACCGGCAGTGTCTAAGGCTCCTCTAATGATGTGGTATCTTACACCCGGTAAATCTTTTACCCTTCCTCCTCTGATCAATACAATCGAGTGTTCTTGAAGGTTGTGACCTTCACCTGGAATGTAAGCATTCACTTCCTTGCCATTGGTTAACCTTACCCTAGCAACTTTTCTCATCGCAGAGTTAGGTTTCTTAGGCGTGGTCGTATATACCCTGGTACATACACCTCGTCTTTGCGGGCAAGAATCCAATGCAGGAGACTTTGACTTTGACACCAATGTCTTTCTGCCTTTTCTTACTAATTGTTGTATAGTAGGCATTTACTTATTATTTATATATTTCAATTCCTCCGAAAATTTTCGGAACGCAAAAATAGGGATTAAGTATTTCTGAACAAAATATCCTAACCCCTAATTATCTTATTTATTAATCTGTACCGTTAAGCCTCGCCTACTGCCCCACCAAAATTCATTGGAAATTTAGGAGAATCGTCTACGTGTTTTATTGGTCCAAACGTTTGTTCGTATTTATTGATATTATCCTGAAGCGCAGCAAACAGCCTTTTCGCATGTTCCGGAGTCACTACAACTCTAGATTTCACTTTGGCTTTTGGCACTCCTGGCATCAATCGAATAAAATCAATTACAAACTCAGAATTAGAGTGGGCGATCATAGCCAAATTGGCATAGACACCCTCTGCTATTTCTTCAGACAATTCAATATTAATTTGATTGCCCTGCTGAGCTTTGTCTTGATTCTCTTCTTTCTTATTGCTCATCTGTTTGGTATTCTTTTGACTTTTCGAATTCCTCTTTAGATGAAACTAAAGAATCATATTCTTCCTGAGAACCTACGATCAAATCCTGGAATTGTCTCTGTCCTGTACCTGCTGGGATCAAGTGTCCAACAATTACATTCTCTTTCAATCCGTTCAATGTATCTCGCTTACCTCTGATAGACGCTTCACTCAATACTTTGGTGGTTTCCTGGAAGGAAGCCGCAGAGATGAAACTCTGTGTACCCAAAGAAGCTTGCGTAATACCCTGAAGTGTCGGCTTAGAAACAGCAGGTTCAGCATTTCTGACTTGTACCAGTTTCATGTCCTTACGCCTCAAGCTCGAATTTTCATCTCTCAATTGTCTTGAGGTAATGATTTGTCCTTGCTTCAAGTTTGCAGATTCTCCTGGCTCAATGACAACCTTCATGTCCAGGATCGAATCGTTTTCTTCCATAAACATTAATTTGTCAACTATCTGACCAGGCAAGAAACTAGTATCTCCTGCGTCAAGAATATTAACTTTCTGCATCATCTGTCTCACGATAGTCTCAATGTGTTTATCATTGATCTTCACACCTTGCAGACGATATACTTCCTGAATTTCATTTACCAAATACTCTTGAACAGCGGTTGGGCCTTTAATTGCCAAAATATCCGCAGGAGTAATTGCACCATCAGAAAGTGCGTACCCAGCTTTTACAAAGTCATTGTCCTGAACTAAGATGTGCTTAGAAAGCGATACCAAGTATCTCTTTTTCACGCCATCCTTAGATTCGATGAAAATTTCTCTGTTACCTCTCTTGATACCACCGTATGTTACCACACCGTCGATTTCAGAAACTACAGCTGGGTTAGATGGGTTTCTAGCCTCGAATAGTTCTGTTACTCTTGGAAGACCCCCAGTAATATCCCTAGACTTACCCATTGTTCTTGGAATTTTCACCAAGATTTGACCAGCCTTAATTTTATCTCCTTCGTCCACTGCCAAGTGAGCACCTACTGGAATGTTGAATGTATATTCTTCATCCTTAGACTCTACTATAATGGCAGGGTTTTTAGTTTTATCTTTAGTATCGATAATTACCTTCTCTCTGTGACCAGTTTGCTCATCAGATTCTTCTTTGTAGGTAATACCTTCTACGATAGATTCGAAATTAACTGTACCATCAGCTGCAGAAAGAATAACTGCATTGTATGGATCCCAGTGACAAAGCTTATCCCCTTTCTTCACTTTCTTCTTGTTTTTCACATCCAAGAAAGCACCGTAAGGCACGTGATTAGTAATCAAAGTTTTACCAGACTCAGGATCTACGATTCTGATCTCTCCAGTTCTACCCATTACTACTTCTACAGCATCGCCATCTGCGTTGGTTGTTTTGATTGCTCTCAAACCTTCCATCTCAACCACACCATCAAATTTCGCTGGAATAGTTGCATCAACAGCAATATTAGATGCGGTACCCCCAACGTGGAATGTTCTCAATGTCAACTGTGTACCAGGCTCACCGATAGACTGTGCAGCAATTACGCCTACAGCTTCACCACTTTGTGCCATAGCACCCGTAGCCAAGTTACGTCCATAACATAATGCACAAACACCTTTCTTAGACTCACAAGTCAATACAGATCTGATCTCAACAGATTCAATAGCTGTATCGTCTACTTTCTCTGCTAACTCTTCTGTAATTTCAATGCCTGCAGGAATCAACAATTCTTCAGTAATCGGGTCATATACATCATGTACAGACACTCTTCCCAAGATTCTTTCAGATAACGGCTCAACGATATCCTCGTTGTCTTTCAAGGCTGAAACGTCCAACCCTCTCAAAGTACCACAATCTTCTTCGTTGACTACTACATCCTGAGATACGTCTACCAAACGTCTTGTCAAGTAACCCGCATCTGCAGTTTTCAATGCTGTATCGGCCAAACCTTTACGAGCACCGTGAGTAGAAATAAAGTACTCGATTACATCTAGCCCTTCCTTAAAGTTGGATAGAATTGGGTTTTCAATGATCTCACCAACAGAACCTTGTAAGTTCTTTTGTGGCTTGGCCATCAAACCTCTCATTCCGCCCAACTGACGAATCTGCTCTCTAGAACCCCTCGCACCTGAGTGCATCATCATGTAGATCGAGTTGAATCCTTGATCTTCTTCTTCGAGCTGCTTCATCAATGTACCAGTCAACATAGAGTTGATTCTGGTCCAGATATCAATAACCTGATTGTATCTCTCGTTGTCAGTGATCAGACCCATTTGGTAGTTTTGCCATACAGCTTCCACTT